>JAKSUC010000016.1 GCA_024413595.1 Bacteroidales bacterium | reverse complement strand
CAGAATATAAAAACTATAAGTTGCCACATTGATATAAAAATTGGGCAATGTGGCAGAATATAAAAACTATAAGTTGCCACATTGATATAAAAATTGGGCAATGTGGCAGAATATAAAAACTATAAGTTGCCACATTGATATAAAAATTGGGCAATGTGGCAGAATATAAAAACTATAAGTTGCCACATTGATATAAAAATTGGGCAATGTGGCAAATTATAAAAACTATAAGTTGCCACATTGATATAAAAATTGGGTAATGTGGCAAAATATAAAAACTATAAGTTGCCACATTGATATAAAAATTGGGAAATGTGGCAGAATATAAAAACTATAAGTTGCCACATTGATATAAAAATTGAACAATGTGGCAAAATATAATACTTAAAAGTTGCCACATTAAATAAAAAATCGTATATTTGTAAATCAATAAATTAATACCAAATATCATGAACGAAGTTGTAGGAAGAGACAAGGAAGTGGCTGAAATTCAAAAGATTTACCAATCTAAGAAATCTGAATTTTTGGTTGTATTTGGAAGAAGACGCGTTGGAAAAACTTATTTGATTTCTGAATTATTTAAGAAAGAAATGTGTTTTTATCATACCGGATTATCCCCTATTGAAAATCAAAATACATTAGAAAATCAACTTCAAAATTTTTGTTATTCATTGATACATTATGGGTTACAAATAAACACAAAACCTAAAAATTGGTTAGAAGCATTTGAATTATTGATTTCGTTATTGTCAAATATTAAGACTGTTAAGAATAAACGCCGTGTAATATTTATAGACGAAATGCCTTGGATGGATACACCAAAATCAGGTTTTATGACAGGATTTGAACATTTTTGGAATGGCTGGGCTTCAAGACAAAAAGATATATTATTAATAGTTTGTGGTAGCGCAACTTCTTGGATAACAGATAAATTGATAAATAATCATGGAGGACTTTATAATCGAGTTACTAGAGAAATAAAACTTTCACCTTTTACTTTGGCAGAATGCAAAGAATATTATAAAACAAAAAATATAAGTTTTGACACCTACGATCAAATACAAAATTATATGATTATGGGAGGAATACCTTATTATTTAGATATGTTAGAACCTAATTTATCATTAGCTCAAAATATTGATAATCTTTTTTTTAAGAAAAATTCAAAACTTAGATTAGAATACAACAGATTATTTTCATCAATTTTTATAAATGCCGAAGGTTATAAAAATATAGTAAAATGTTTAGCCCAAAAACGTATTGGATTTACACGTAAAGAAATAGCAGAAATAACAAAAATACCATACGGAGGCGGACTTTCAAATATGCTTAATACATTAGAAATTAATGATTTAATTATTTCATATATTCCTTTTGGATTAACAAAAAAAGATATTCATTACAAATTGATAGATAGTTATTGTTTGTTTTATAATTATTTTGAGTCAATTAGCTCAAATTCAAGTTATTGGCAAAAAAATAATCAATCGTCAAAATTAAATTCATGGCGTGGATTTGCATTTGAAGAAGTATGTTATTCTCATATTAATAAAATAAAAGAAAAACTTGGTATAAGTGGTATTCAATCAGAAGTTTATCCATATATTCAAAAGGCTAGCAAAGAGGAAGATGGAGTTCAAATTGATATGGTAATTGAACGAACAGACAGAGTTTTAAATCTTTGTGAAATAAAGTTTTATACCGAACAATTCAAAATTACTAAACAATATGATGAAGAATTAAGACATAAATATACTGTTTTGTCAGAAATGGTTGAAAAACGTAAGAAAGATTTTGCAAATATTCATTTAACATTTATAACAACATTCGGCTTAAAATCTAATGAATATAGCAGTAGAATTTTAAATGTTATTACAGGAAAGGATTTGATTAATAAGTAGTTATTTTAAAATACAATTATTAATATTTATGATAAATTTGACTTTGAAAGATAATTTTTTTATACTTGCAAAAAATTAATAATTATGCCAACAAACAAAAATGCAATGTATCGCTATTTAATTCTAAATGATTGTTTTAGAAATAAATACAGAAATTTTACTATTGATATTTTATGTAAATACGTGAATGAAAAACTAAAGGAAAATGGACTTCCAACAGTTTCGGAACGACAAATTAAAAGCGATATTGCAGAAATGAAAATCAACCCAAAATGGAATGTTAAATTTGATGAAACTTTGTTTGATGGTAAGAAAAAAATTTATCGTTATGAAGATACAGATTATTCTATAGAAAATTTATCGTTAAACGAACAACAAAAAAGTCTTATTAAATCAATACTTGATTTAACAGAGCAAATATCTGGTATTGAACAAATTGATAGAATTAGTGAGTTTAAAGTACAATTATCACAATTGATTTCAGAAAATTATAATCAACAAAATAATCCAACTGTAATTTTTGAGAAAAATAATTATGTGTCAGGTCTTAACGAATGGTGGGAAAAGTGTTTAAATGCAATTCAAAATAAATGTGTTCTAAAAATTGTTTATAATGAATTTTGTAGTAAAGAAAAAAATAATTTTATAATTTCTCCATATTGTTTAAAAGAATATAATAATCGTTGGTTTTTAATTTGTTTAAATCATGAAGATAAAACTCGCCTTTATAATTTACCTCTCGACCGAGTTGAGCAAATATATATAGAAAATCAAGAATTTATAGAGTCTACATTTGATATTAAAGATTATTATTCAGATGTTGTTGGTGTTACAGTTTATCAAGATGAAAAAATTGAGGATATTCATTTTAAAGTATATGGTAAAACAGCGCATTATGTTGCTACAAAACCAATTCACGAGTCGCAAATTCAACATTGGGAAAATGATGTTTTGGATGTTCATTTAAAGGTAAAAATAAATTATGAACTTGAACATACTTTGCTTTCTTTTATTCCTTTTATAAAAATTATCTCTCCTAAATCACTTGTTGATAAGCATATAGAAATTTTAAAAACTTCATTAAATTTTTATAAATAAAAAAATTTTAACACTGCAAATAGGTTTCATAGTTAAGTGTTATTCTTGTAATTCAATGCAATAAATATTTTTTTTTTAATAATATGTTTATTGCTTGACTTTAGTTTTTATTCTTTGTAAATTACAAAAAAAAAATTAACAAAAAGTGTCGAGATTACAAGTATTAACAATAAAATTTGAGAATGAATTGCAACATAATGAATTGCAATCATTCCGAGGAGCAGTGATAAATTCATTAGAAGGCAAAAATGATTTGCTTTTTCATAATCACATAGGTGATAATTTTCGTTACGCCTATCCATTAATTCAATATAAGCGCATAAATAAAAGAGCGTCTATTGTTTGTGTAGCAGAAGGTACGCAAGAAATAGGACAATTTTTTTCGACAGGAAATTTTAATTTTAAATTAGGCGAACGTTCTGTTGAAATGGTTGTAGATCAAATTTTTGCGAAAAATTATAATGTTCAACTTTGGCAAGATGAATTTCAATATTATTTGCGCAATTGGTTACCTCTTAATGGTGACAATTATAAGCAATTTAGAAATTTTCAGTCAGATTTAGAACGAGATAATTTTTTACAAAAAATATTGATAGGTAACATTTTATCATTTCTTAAAGGTGTAGGTATAACAGTAGAGTCACAAATTCTCTGCCGTATCGACAAAATACTACACGTCGGAAGACAACAATATAAAGGTGTAAAATTGATGAGTTTCGATTTGATTTTCACCACCAATATAAGTCTTCCCGATTTTATAGGCTTGGGAAAAAGCGCAAGTTTGGGAAATGGAATGGTGTGTATGGTAAATAATTGATTATTAATTACTAAAATTTATTATATGAGTATGTTTTTATATGGAGCCGCAGTACAGGGCATCCAGGATTTTATTTTTCAGACGAATGAGCTCAAAGATATAGTAGGAGCGAGTGAGTTGGTGGAGGAGATCTGTACGGAGTATTTCAAGGAGTTTGAAGTTGCAAATGGTAATGCCATTGTAAAGGCCGCCGGCAACATAAAGTATATCTTTCTAAGGAAGGAGGATTGCGAAAAGGCAGTTCTGAATTTTCCTAAGAAAGTTATGGTTAAAGCTCCAGGGATTACAGTAAGTCAGGCTGTTGTGGAAGTAGAAGACGATACAGCCAAGGACTGGTTCAAAAAAGCAGTTGATGATTTAGAGCAGAAGTTAAAGGTTCAGCGTAACAGACCTTCTCAGAATTTAACTTTGGGATTCTTAGGCACAAAGCGATCTCCTAAAACTGGACGGCCGGTATGGGGTGATGGAAAAGAAAAAAATGGCAAAGGAGAATTGCTTGACGAAGCTGTAACAAAAATGAGAGAAGCTTTTGATGATGCCAAGGATCGTTTGGTTCGTTCTAGTTTCGGATTGTCTTCAGAGGAACTTAAAGGGAAAATTACCGATAAAATAGACAAATTTGCAAAATTTAATGACTGGATTGCTGTTATTCACGCCGACGGCAATGGACTTGGAAATATAATCCGAACAATTGGCGATGATGACGCCACATTGAGTAAGTTTTCTGAAGGACTTAATGATGCAACAGAAAGGTCAGCCCAAAAGGCTTTTGATTCAATCAAATGTCGATTTACAGATTATGGTAAGATTGATATCATCCCAATTCGTCCTATTGTAGTAGGTGGTGATGATTTTACCGTTATTTGTCGTGCCGATTTCGCATTGGATTATGTTACTGAATACCTAAAACAATTTGAGAATAATACTGAAACATTTATAAAAGAACTCAAAAAGGACAACGAGAAACTTCGTAATAGCGGCATAGACAAACTTACAGCTTGTGCTGGTATTGCTTATATCAAGTCATCGTTTCCATTCCATTATGGATATCATCTTGCAGAGAAACTTTGCGACTATGCAAAGAGCGTCAGCAGAAAGAATTCTTGTTTGATGTTCCATAAGGTTCAGGATTCTTTTGTTGAGGATTTCAAGTCAATAATCAACAGGGAATTAACGATACCAGAAAATGAATCTTTTGTCTTTGGTCCTTATTTCGCTAAGGAGGTTGAGGCTGGTAAAGAAAATGAATATTGGACAGTTTGTAAGTTGACCACAATAAAGGACAAACTCTCAGATGAGGAAGGCAACAAGGTAAAATCTGCGATTCGTCAGTTTATTGGTTTGTTGAAAGCAGGTGATGGACGAAATTTTTCTAAATTACGTCGTATTATTGCTATCGTAAAACAATCAAATGATAAGCTTGAGGATGTTGTAAAAGAAATAACCAAAGGTGAGAGACGGAAGAACGCTGATGGTAAAGAAGTTCACTATTATCCAGCATACGATATTCTTTCGTTGCTTTCAGTAGAAAACCAAGTAACCAAAAAATAGAAATAACTATGAGATTAAGATATACTATAGAATTTTTCAACGAATGGCATTGCGGCTCGGGCTTGGCTTCGGGTGCTGATGTCGATGCCTTGGTTGTTAAGGATAAGGATAATCTCCCTTTTGTTCCTGGCAAGACCCTTAAGGGACTTGTAAGGGAGGCTGCGGAGGATATCATTCAGTTTGGTAAGGTGAAGGCTGATATTGTGGGGTTGTTTGGCAATTCCAAGTATAAAAACAATATTGACAACCTTGATGCAAATGATAATGATATTGATAATGAGAAATTTATCAAGGAAGGTGCTTTGTTTTTCTCTAATGCGGAAATCATTCCTGATGAGAAAAAGGCTATCATATCGAATGGCGTAGCAAATTCTCTTTATAAAAGTCTCTCGTCAACAGCTATTGATGACAATGGTGTTGCCAAGAAAAGTAGTCTCAGAAAAATTGAGGTTGTGGTTCCTTGCAAGTTGGAAGGATATATCGATAATGTTCCAGCTGAAGCGAAATCTATTTTAGAGAACTGTATGTCATACATCAAACGTCTTGGACAAAGCAGAAACAGAGGTTTGGGGCGTTGTAAGTTCTCTGATTTTAGAGAGGAGATTGAGGAGAAATCTTCTTTGACTCAAGAAACAGAGAAGGTTGCCAAATTGCAGTATAAGTGTACTTTGGAGACTGATGTTGTGATTTCACAGTCTGCTCGTACCGAGGGACATCAACAGAGTCTGGACTATATTTCTGGTAATGTATTCTTGGGAATTGTTGCTAAGGGTGGCAATTACGACTCTTTCAAGGAAAAGGCGTTGGATGTTTTCCATTCCAACAAGGTACGTTTTTCAGATGCTCACCTCGCTATTAATGGTTGTAGATCTGTTAAGATACCTAATGTGATGTTTTATCAAAAGGGTAAGGATATAAAGGATGATGATTACAAATGTTATATCCGTTATTTCTTATCGAAGGATGAGGAGAATAAACTGGTAGAGGCTGATAAGAATTTTCAGTTGAAGCAGTGCCGAAATGGTTTTTATTCTTTGGTTGATGGCAAGTTCGTGACCAAAGATATTTGTAAATCATTTGCCATAAAATCCGCCAACGACAAAAACAAAAGGCGTTCGGCTGATGAAAAAATGTATGGTTATCAGTCTATATGCAAAGGTGCTGAGTTTTTGTTTGAGATAAATTTCAATGGAGTTGATGCTGATTTAATCAATAAGATTGACGGCTATATTCAAGGAATTCATCATATAGGACGCTCAAAGACGGCTCAGTATGGTTGTGTGAAGATAGAGAAAGCCAATTATGCCGATATTCCTACTTTAGATCAGGCCTTTGAGATCGATGGAGAGAAGTATGTCTCAATATATGCCGATAGTCGATTGATATTCATTGATGAGAATACCGGTCTTCAAAAGTATCAGCCTTCAGAAAAAGATCTCAACCTTCCTGATGGTGCGAAAATTGATTGGACCAAGACTCAGATACGAACATTCGATTACGCACCTTGGAATTTCAAGCGCCAGACCCGTGAGGCTGATAGAACAGGTATTGAGAAGGGAAGTGTGTTTGTTGTGAATGTAACAAAGTGCAACTGCAAGGTTCCATATCAGACCAGTTTTGTGGGCTATTATCAGAACGAAGGTTTTGGAAAAGTAATCTGCAATCCTGAGTTCCTGGCTGTAGAGGATAAGTATTTTGCAAAATATACTCCACAAAAAGAGGATGAGGAAAAGGCTGAGCAGACTAAAGCGATGCTTGAAGGAACAGCACTTTTGGAATATTTGAACAACAGAAAAACTTCTAAGTTAGATGATGTTTATAAGGCTGTTGAGAATTTCATCAATAGTGACGGTAAAAAGTTTGAAGGCAAAGAAAAGTTTGCCTCTCAGTGGGGTGCTATCAGAGGTATTGCAACCGCTACCAATAAGGCTTCTGATATCAAGAAGAATATTCTTGCATTCATAGGTCACGGAGTAAAATCTTCTGACTGGACTGACGGCGCCAAGCCAACACGTTATGATGTTTTGGAAGAATTTATGAATGACAATGCAGTAAACATTCGTCAGTCTGTAATTCATCTTGCAACTGAAATGGGCAAACAATGTAAAAAGGAGGACAAGTAATGGAAGATTCAAAATATAAATACAGGTATCTGGCCAAGGTTGTAATCGGGGCCGTAACACCGCTCAGTATAGGCAGTGGCACAAAGGATATTATGACCGATTCCATAATTTTGAAAGATTGCAATGGATTGCCTTATATTCCAGGTACTTCTATTGCTGGTGTATTGCGTCATTATATTGATGAGGCAAATAATCAGTTGTCTGACAAAATTAGCGAAGACAAGCGAGAGACAAAATACTTCGGATATCAGTTGCCTTTCAAAGATAAGAGCAGTCAAGGATCTGAGATTATTTTCTCTGATGCAAAAATGGTGGGAACCGATGGCAAGGCAATTGATGGACTGAAAAAACGTAGCGATTTGAATACGGACTATTTGCAAAGATATGTAGATTTGCCAGTACGTCAGCACGTGAAAATCAATCACAGAGGAGTAACGGATAATCACGGCAAGTTTGATGAGCAGATAGTTTATGCAGGAACCCGTTTCTGTTTCGAGATTGAATTGCTGGCTTCAGAAAAAGAGATTTCCGCCAAGAACTTCAAGCAAGTCCTTGATGTTCTCCAGTCGGGTTTTTTCAGAATAGGAGGTGGCACACGCAAAGGTTTCGGTGCAATTGAGGTTAAGAAAAACCTTCTGGAAACAGCCTTCTTGGATTTCGAAAGCAAGGAAGAGAAATTCAAAGGTTGTCTCAAGGAATACATCAGTAAATCATCCAATCTTTCTGAAGATTGGGATGGATACAACAAGTATCCTTTTGAGTATTCGAAATCAGATATCTTGACTACTTGGCAGAAATATATTTTGGTTCTTGAGCCTGAGGATTTTATGATGTTTGGATCCGGCTTTGCTGATAATGAGGTTGATATGACACCAGTAAAGGGCTTCAAGGTTGTTTGGAAGGACGACAAGAGTCCTGAGGTTCAAGATAATAAGATTCTTATTCCAGCCACTTCACTTAAGGGTGCTATACGCCATAGAGTAGCATTCCACTGGAACAAGATTACCGGAGACCGCAAGGAATGTGATAAAAACGATGCTGTACTTGCTTTGTTTGGGCCAGAAGGTTCAGAGAAGGATTGTAAAAATCAGAAACGTGGAAATGTGATTTTCTCCGATATTATTGAGGATAAATCCGGAACATCAGAGAAAATTCTCAATCACGTAGCAATAGACCGTTTTACAGGAGGTGCAATAGATGGAGCCTTGTTCTCAGAGAAAACTATTTATGCCAAGGGTAAGAAGTTTGTTACTGAAATATACGTCAATACATCTGCCTTTGAGGATAAAGACGGGAATATCATAAAAGCATTCGAGGACACTTTGGATGATATCAAAAATGGCTTATTGCCTCTTGGAGGTGGTGTAAATCGAGGAAATGGTATCTTCGGAGGAGATTGGTCAAAACAATAAAATAAATGAAAGTTATGCAAATTACAGATATAGACAAAACTCAAAAATATGAGGGTTATCTTTGGTATAGCGACAAGGAGACCCCAGATGTTTATGAGGATAAAGTGTTGGGTGAGTTCATCAAGACTAATGGCTCATTCATCGTAGAAGGTCAGTTGTATGACCGAGAGCATAGAAAATCTTATAGTATAAAGTACTTAGGTGGTAATTACTTGGTTAATGCCTTTGATGTAGATGATAATGATTTCAATATTGAAGGAATTGATAAGTATTACCTATCTAATAAGATGGGCAACCGACAGCTCCATTTCCTTCAGTATTGGGACGAAGTGAAAGATGACAATTGTCCTGGTATGAAAGTTTTGCAACCAACAAGACTGGTATTTGTAGGATTTGAAAACGCACCTAAAAACAAGGAGGGTAGATAATTATGAGTATAATAAAAGCACCATACAATTTTGTGCCATTGTCGGACAAGGTTTACTTCCCCGACTGGGCAGGAGATGTATCTCAAGATATTCCGTTTGCGGATGGCGAGAGCGGAACGATAACATTTGAATTACATAACGAAACTCCTTTATTTGTAAGGAATGGTTATGCTAAAGGGGAAGAGACTGAGGCAAAAAGTTTTTCCTCTCATATATTGGATAAAAATGGGAATCGACATTATTTTATTCCTTCTACCACTTTGAAAGGATGTTTTAGGAGTGTTTTAGAGGTTTTGTCTTTTTCCAAAATGACTAGCTATAATCCTGATTCCTTTGGTTATCGTACTTTTGACAAAGAGAAAGGTGAGTATGGTACATTTATACAGGCTATGAAAACTGCCAAATGTGGTTGGATGTACCAGGATTCTGATGGCAGATATTTCATTCAGGAATGTCCTTCTGGAATAAAGACAATTTCGCATAAAGAATTAAGGAGAGAATTCCCTTCTTTCAATGAAGGTGCTGATCATCAAACTGCACAGGTAAAGCAGGAGAGTCTTTCAGCTAACACTCTGTATCCAACTATTTCTATTGAAGACGAGGAGTATTGTGTTGTTTGTACTGGATATATGAATGGTAAAAGGAATGAGTATTTGTTCTCGTTGTTTAATTCTGAGGCTAAGGGAAAGTTAGTTGACGAAAAAGTTTTTAAATCTTTTGAGTCAGTACATAAATATACTCCATATTACAATGGTCAGGACGGCAAGGGTGGATTCTTGAAGGATAGACTCAAGAAAGGAAAGAAAATTCCTGTGTTTTTTACGAAGAAGCCCAATGGAGATATAAAGAGCATAGGTTTGGCTAGGATGTTTAAGTATCCTTATGAGGCTGATATTGAAACTTTGGTTACTAATCAATGTCAGGATTTCAAAAAGATAGACTTGGATTTGGCTGAAACTATGTTTGGCTCGATTTCAGACAAGGATAAAATGCTAAAGGGACGAGTGACATTTGGTAATGCGTTTTTAAAGGATGATATTATTATCACAGATAATGATTGCGAATCTGTTTCTGGAGTATTCGGTCGTCCTCGTGCGTCTTATTATCCATTATATTTGAAGCAAGATACTATTGGAAAGTATAAAAATTATTCCACCAGTGATGTTAAAATTGCTGGAAGGAAACGTTATAGGATACTTGAGTCTCAAGCAGAAGTTCTTCCGTTGCCTAAGAATGACAACGAAAAGACTCTCTCTTCGATGCGTCCAATTCCTGCGAGACAAACTTTTATTGTTTCTGTAAGGTTTCACAACTTAAAAAAGGTTGAAATAGGTGCATTGATTTCGGCATTAACTTTAAACAAAACTCCTAATACGTTTGTAGGTATAGGTTTGGGTAAGTCTTTTGGATATGGAAAGGTTGGTGTCAAGATTATATCCTTATCTGATAATTTGAAGTATTCAGAGGATGTGTATTTGCAGGAATTCGAAAAAGAAATGTCAGGATTTTTGCAGACAAATAGCACTAATCCTACAAAGATGGTTGATGATAAATCACTGAATGCATTGATTAGTATAGCGTCTGATACTCATTCTCGTGAAGATATGGAAATGATGGATCTTGATGGTTATGAAAATTCTAAGGCAAATGATGACTATTCTGTTCTTAAGGAAGTAGAAAGAAGAATTGCCATTCATATCAATGAAGATGAGATATTGGGAAAATATTTTTCTGATAAAATTGATTCTTATGTTAATCAAAAGGATTGGCAGAAGGCTGTAGATTGTTGTACAAATGCTATCTCTAAGTTAAAGGGTAAGGTGTCTGTAGATGAGTTTGAACAAAAATTAAAAGATTGTCAGAAACAACTTAATGATTATTTAATTGAAATTGCAAAGAAGGCTGATCAAGAGAAGGCTGTAAGAGAAATTCCCAAAGTAAAGGAAAAAATTCAGTATTTGGTATCAAATCAGCTTTTCTCTGATGCAATCAAAATGCGAGATGATGAAATCTCTTTGCTTAATAAATTAGATTTAGCTGAGTATGTTTCTGAATTTTCTTGTATCGAAATCATAATTCCAGAGAAGAAAAACGATTTGGGTGTTCTTGATGATAAATTGCCTAATGGTCAATATAAGAATTCTGATTTCAAGAGAATAGAAGCTGCTGTTAAACTGTATCTTTCTAAGAATAAATTGACTTCAGTTCCTGAAAGTCAGTTTGCTTATGTCAAGACTGCATTAAAGCGTGTTTATGATAGTTTATCCGATAAGGATAAGAAAAAATGGCAAGAGGCTTGGGTAAAGAAAGGTAATCCTTGGAAGACAATTATTTCTTGGCTAGGCGAAAAAATTGCAGAAGATTTACATAACAATATGTAAGTAGTATTAACTATCACCTGTGTGTATTTTTACTCACAGGTGGTTACAATTACTCATTCAACCTATGCAATCAAAAGTAAAATTCGTAACTCGCAACGAGATGTTCGTGCAGGGTGATTTGCAGAGCCAGTTCACCGGCCACGCCACAAGGCGTACTTCCACCTCGGCGGTATGCTACGACAATACAGAGATCTTAATCGATGAGGACGAGATACGTGAATTCTACGGACAAAAACGCATTACATCACAACTCATCGACAAACTAAACAATTCGCTCCATAATGTGTATGTGGAATACACCAAGGATGAAGATGGAATGTTGTGGTTGAGTGGTGGACTGGGCAAGTATGTGAAATAATATTAGGATTAAACTTAATTTTAAAGATAAATTATGGCAAGAAAAGTATTTATATCAGTTCTTGGAACTGGTCTCTATGAAAAATGCAAATATGCAAGGGATAATTTCGAGTCGACAGAAACTCATTTTATTCAGTCTGCGACATTAGAGTATCTCAATGTGAAAAATTGGTCAGAAGGAAGTATGGGGTTGTTTTTATTAACTGATTCAGCGAAAAAGTCAAATTGGGATAAAACTATCACTCAGCGACGAGATACTCGTATCAATCAAGATGTAATATACCCAGGATTAGAAGGTATTATTGAGAAAATGAAATTACCTCTTAAAATCAAACCATTGACGATACCAGATGGTAATAATGAAGAACAGATTTGGGAAGTGTTTTCAAAAACTTTCAAAGAGTTGAAGGATGGAGATGAATTGTATTTTGATGTGACTCATGCTTTTAGGTTTTTGCCTATGTTGATATTGATTCTTTGTAATTATGCCAAATTTTTGAAGGGCATTACTTTAAAGTCAATAACATACGGGAATTATGAGGCACGAAACAAAGAAACTAATATAGCACCAATTATCGATCTTCTTCCTCTCTCACAGTTACAAGACTGGACATTTGCAGCAGGACAGTATCTAGAGACTGGGAATGTTGACAGGTTGGTAGAATTGAGTAACTCTGAATTGAAACCTATTCTTATAGAGGCTAAGGGTACTAATGAAGATGCTAATAATTTGCGAGTTTTCATTTCTTCTCTTAATAATGTGGTTAAAGAGCGTCAAACTTGTAGAGGTTTAAGTTTGATAAAATCAGAGTCTTTTGGAAAACTTAAGAAAACGACAGAAAAAATCATAGATGGTTGTTTGATAAAACCTTTGGAACCTGTTATCAGCAAGATAAAAGATTCCTTTGCTGATTTTGATACAAATGAGAATATTAAGAACGGCTTTGCGTCTGCAAAATGGTGTTTCAACAACAAACTCTATCAACAAGCTGCAACTATTCTCCAAGAAGTTGTTGTATCATTTTTCTGTAATCGACATAAAATTGCTATTGATGACGATACTCGTCGTGAGATTGTAAACCAAGCATTGATTTTGAAATTCTATCACCAAGAAAATGAAGAAGGTGACAATTGGTCAAGAGTCTCAGATGTTGATAAGCCAACACTTGCTGATATTTTAACTGATGAACTATTATCTGATGAAGTTGCAGCCAATTTCAATAACCTTTCAGAAGTAAGAAATGACTATAATCATTCTGGTATGCGTTCTAGGCGACAACCACTAAAACCAGATGCAATTATTAAAAATATTGAGAAATGTATTAATGAGTTTGAAAATTTGTTTATATAATCATGCTTATAAACCTTTCCAACCATCCATCTGCAGCTTGGACTTTAGAGCAAAAGGCAGAGTATAAAGAAATTATCGACCTTCCATTTCCACAAGTTGATCCTGAAGGCGATGAGGGGTATATCGATTCTCTTGTAAATGAATACTTGCAAAAAATCGAACAGATATCCAATATCGAGGCAGTCCATATTATGGGCGAGTTCAATTTTTGCTATAAGATGATAAACGAACTCAAGAAAAAGAATATCAAATGCGTGGCTTCGTGCACCAAGCGCGATACCGTTGAAGAAAACGGGGTTAAGATTTCTAAATTTAAGTTTGTGAGGTTTAGAGAATATTAAAAAGTTGTATGTTATGAATATCTTGATAGCTAATATTAGTATTTTTCAATCTCGAATTCAAAATATTAAATATTCAATTAATGTTGATGGAAAAGACATGTATTTTGAAGCGAGACATACAAATGAAAGTATTTTGAATGGAATTCAAAAATTATTTAAATCCGAAAAAAAATTGGATAAAATAATAGCATTATGTTCTAATGCAGTTCTTGAAACACGATCAAAATCAGCAGAATATTCAGATATTTATAATATAACAGCTTGGGAATATTATCAAGATGTAGCCAAAAAATTATTTGAAGATATAGATATTAAAATTGTTAATCTTGAAAATATAAATAATCAAGATCGCCCTAATGGAGAAATATTGAATGAAATTTGCGAAAATATATCTTCTGGTGATAATATTTATATTGATGTAGCAGGTGGTCAACGAACAACAACAAATATTATTCAACTTCTTACTAAAATTCTAAAATATAAAGGAGTTAATAATCCTTTTTCGTTTTATTCAAATATTCAACGAAATGAGCTAGGTAAAATAGAAAAAGGAACTATTGAAAATACCAACGATTTTGAGAGATTGACAAATATTGCTGATGCTGTAAATGAATTTGTAACAACAGGTAAAGCTATTCAGTTTTCAAAATATTATTTGGCATTAAAAGACAATGATATAAATTGCCTTTTAAATTTTATGACAGAATTTTCAGATAAAATACGTCTAGGTAATATTGAAAATCTAGATGACACAATTTTAAATATAAAAAAATATATACAAATTATAAAATTATCTAAAAGTCAACAAATTGAATATGTAATTCTTAAAAATCTTTTATCACTAATTGAAGAAAAACTAATTGGAAATTCTACAAAAATTGATTATCCACAAATAATAAGTTGGTGTGTAGATAATGGACTGATACAGCAAGCATTGGCAGTGTTTGTGGAAAAGATGCCTGTTTACATGTATGGTCAAGGTTACTATAAGTATAACGGTGATGTTAACGACTTTGCCCAAAATGGAAGTCCAATTCTTTCAAAAGATTTTGAGACAAATATGTTCTATATTGGAGTTTTTGATAATATTTCTTACGATAATGATATTTTACAATTATACAAGTCTGATGTCTTGGATAAAGTAAAAACAAAAGAAGATTTAATATCTCGTACTAAATCTTTTTGCGATAGGCATTCAATTAATTCGGTAGACATTAGAGAAATAGTCAAACAGTTTTTTACTGACAAAAAGTTGACTAATGACCCCAAATTAATAAATGCCATTGCAAATAATTTGGCTTTTCAAAAGAAGTTGTTAGGATTAAAAACGGACGAAAAAAAGGCAACTTTGGATAAGAAATTGGATTTAGCATTACAAGTTGAAAACGGGAAAGTTTTACCTAATAAATTTAGTATTAATATCACAAACACAGATTTGTCGAAAATGATGTTTGCTTATTTATATGCTAAACAGATGCGAAATAAAATTAGTCATTCTTCGAGTGATGATAATTTTTCAAAAGAACAAATTATAATATTAGAAAAACGAGGTTATATTTTTGAAAAATATAATATAGAAACACTCTCAAAAAATATTCGTTTTGCATTATCTCAAATGAAGGTTCAAAAGATTAGTTAATCTTAAAAAATTATATTTTCAATGTTTTCATCTATTCAAAAACGTCATAAAGATATGTATGATCATTTTCAGGAAATGATTTCTTCTAAAAATGGTATAACGTCATACGAATTTGCATCTTGGTGTAAAGTTCAAGTCTGGACAGATGATTTAGAAAATAAGTTGCCTCCAATAAATTGGAACGATACATTTAGAAAAATGATAGTTGAATTTAGAAATTATATTTATAGTGAAAAAGAAGGGAAAAATGAGAGATATTTTTTGCAAAAAGGAATTGAAATAACTTCGAGTTTTTATGTGATGCACGTTGGTTTTGAAAATATCGTATCACGTTCATTAAATAAGAATGTTTTAAAATTGACTTATCATCATGTAAATAAACCAAAAGAATTGATTGAAATTTTAGTTCAACCTGAATATTTACGAAAGTATAGGGGAAAAACTTATATATTTGGACGTTATGCAGATCTAAATGGAAAGTTAATTGATGATAAATATTATCATATTGAAATGTCTATGATTGATAAACTTACAATTTCACGCAGAAAAAAATTTACGAAATCAAAGATTGATTGGACAAATCATTTTTCTAGTATTATTGGAATAGATAGTTTTGAAAATCGAAATATAGAAGATGTTATCTTGAAAGTAAAATCAAATATGCTTAATCGTTTTCTCGATAGTGACATAAAAGATTTTGTAAAATTTGTTGATAAAACATGTTCAGATAAAGGGTTTTATAAAGTAATTCTTTCAATAAAACGAAACAAAGAATTGGAACGATTAATTCTGTCTTATGGTTGTGATGTTGTTGTTGAAAGTCCTAATAAACTAAAATCTGAAATAATTAAGCATGTGAAAAAAATGTCTGATATATATATTTCTAATTAGTTTATTATTGAAAAAAAATCTAATTTTTACAATTTATTATTTGTAAATACTTGATTATAAATATAATATTTTAATTTATGTTCATTTTCATTTTATCACAAGTAATAATTTGCTTATCATTCATAATACTTCCAATTTTGCATTGTCAAAAACAAAAAATTTGGCAATAATTAATTTTAATGTTTAACTTATAAAAATGGAGGTCATTATGACAGATACAATAAAAAATAGATGTCACGCAATAATTCATACTTGTGCAGTGGCATGTGGCGCAGGTAATGCAGTTTCTGTACCTGGTATTGGGTATGCTACAGATGTTTTGGCTCTTACAATAATGACTACACAGTTAGCAGCTGTATTTGGTCAAGATGTATCACAAGCTATTGCAAAATCTATGGCGATTGCTGCTATTAAAAAGCAAGTTACTAAACAGCCAGTAAAATATCTTGCTAAAGAGTTGGGTAAATTAATTCCTGGGTTAGGAAATGTTATAGCACCAATTCTTAGTGCAAGTATTATAGAAGCAGCAGGTTGGTCGCTTGTTAAGCAATTCAATCCTATTGTTGCAATATATTAATTTACGAAAATACTCTTACAAAATTGTCGTTCATTTAATAGTGAACGACATTTTTTTTGTATATTTACAAATCATTAATTTAAAATATTATGCAAGAAACTCAAATTACATTAACTCCATCGCAACAAGATGCGTTTGATAAAATTATTGATTTTGTTGAGAATAAAAAAGATCGAGTTTTTATATTAAAGGGTTATGCTGGTACTGGTAAAACTACTATTACTAAACAACTTATTAATACTCTTTCTAAAATGAAAGTGCATTATTATTTGGCAGCTAGTACTGGACGTGCTTCCAAAATTATGAGTGATATTTCTGGTTATTCTTCAACTACAATTCATAGTATGATCTATTCTTATAAAGATTTTAATCAAGATATTAAAATTGTTGTTGATAATAAAAAGGATGAGCAGATTGAAAAAAATGATAGAATTAAACATTTTTATCTTGTTTTCGATTTTAAACCTCTTCCAGATCATGAACAACAAAATGTTTATATTATTGATGAGTCGTCAATGATTTCGGATAAGGCACAAATTGTTGTTACTCAAGCTCAATTTGGTTCTGGTAAATTGTTAAGCGATTTGCTTGAGTATGATAAAACAGGTCAATTTATTTTTATTGGCGATAATTGTCAGTTGCCTCCTATAAATCAAGAAATTTCACCAGCATTGTCGATAGATTATTTTAAAGAAAATTTTGATATAGATGCTCAATGGGCTGAGTTAACTGAAATTATGCGTCAAAAGGGAGATAATGATATTATCCGTTTGTCAGAAAAAATTAGAAAATGTTATTTTTCTGCTCCTTTTGATGATAGTAATTATCAAGGTTCAAATTGGTCAAAATTACAATGGCGAAATTCTAATAATATTATTCTTTATGAAAATGAATTGGCTTTTTTGGAAAAATATTCTGATATGATTTATAATGAGAATTATAATTGTGCTACAATGTTGTCTTATTCTAATAAAAGATGTAATGAATTATCGCGTACTATTAGAAAATTTCTTGGTTTTAGAGGTGATTTAGTGGTTGGAGATTTGTTGCTTGTTACTCAAAATAATTTGATTTCAGGTTTGATGAATGGCGATTTGGTTAAGGTGAAGGCTATTAAAAGTCAAGAATATAATTCTAGAGCTGGTTTAACTTTTATTGGCGTTACAGTAGAAAATATTGCAAATAATCAAGAATATCAACAACTAATGATTAAAGATGTTCTTTATGATACAAAGACTGCTAATTTAAATATTGAACAGCAAAATTCTTTATTTATTGATTTTATTATTAGAATGGTTCAGAAAGGTGTTAAAAACCAAAAATCAAGTGAGTTTGTAGATGCAATGCATAATGATGAATATTTAAATGCTTTGAGATGTACGTATGGATATGTTTTAACTTGTCATAAGGCTCAAGGTGGTGAATGGAATGATGTTTTTCTTTCTCCTATGAGAAGTATAACGCTAAATGTTACTAAAGGGAAATATCAATGGATTTATACAGGTATGACTCGTGCAAAGAAAAACTTGCATTTGGTAGATGATTTCTTTATTGCGGGATTTCAAAATAGAAAATAAGAGATAAATTTTTATTCATTTTTTTATTTTTTAATGGTTTTGTGTGCTTTTTTATTTTATAATCAAAAATTTATCTGATTTTATATTTATTAATTCAAAATTATTTCGTATCTTAATAATCTCAAATTATTAAATGATACGATTATGACAACCAATATTACAAACCTACGAAAAGCTGGTCGTTTAGATGTGGCTTATAAGTTAGCGTTAGAAAATTTGAATGCCCAACCAAATGATATTTGGAATGTTAGAAATATGGCTTGGGTTCTTTTTGATTATGCAAAGCAAAATTCTAATCAACAAAAACGTTTTCAATTTATTAAGTGTTTAAATGAGATTATTAAACTAGATGTTCCTGAAAATGAGGAAATATTTTATCAAAGTGTGGGCTTTTTGATAAAGGTTTCGATTTCGTCGTTGATAAGGGCAAAGATTAATGATTCCGTTTTTATGAATGATGTTTTTGATTGTGTTAAACGATTGAAAATAAAGCAACAAAGTGTTGCTTATTCATCGTTGATGTTGATAGTTTTGAAAACTAATGGCTGGTGGACAGGTTTTGGAGATTTTTGTGAATGGTGGAATTTTGATTCGTTTATGCCAGAAGATTTTAAAAGTTCAGAAACTGAAAATGGTACTAAAGTTATGCCTTTGGCAGAAAGGTGTTTGTTGGCATATTGCAGGTTTATTTTTGATAATAATCTTAATGATAAAATTGTTTTGTTTTTGCCTAAACTTGAGAATTTTTCTTTAAAATATAAGAATTATATTTATTTACCTTTTTATATAGCAAAACTTACTTTAAAGATTGGGCAAAAAGATACTTTTTATAAGTATATGAAAATTTTTGCCAAGAAAAAAAGTAATGAATTTTGGGTTTGGGATTTGTTTGGTGATGCAGAGGATGATAAAAATGAAAGGTTAAAGTATTATGCAAAAGCATTGATTTGTAAATCAAAACCTGAAATGAGTGTTAAGGTTAGGGAAAAAACTGCATTTCTGCTTAAGGATTTGGGATATTTAAAAGAGGCTTTGTGTGAGTTTAAATATGTTGAGAGTATTAAGGTTAAGAATAAATGGTTTGTTCCTAATTATTTAAAGTCGGTTTTGTTGGAAGATTGGACAAAGGATATTGTTGTACCTAATAATAATTATGATTTTTATAAAAATTTGTGTAATGATTTGGAAAATAAGGTTTTAGGATTACAAAATAGTAATAAAAATTTGAATAATTCTAAGAGTGACAGTTTTGATTTTGAAGGAGTTATAAAACTAAATTGTAATGGATTTGGATTTGTGAAATTTAAGGAGAAATTAATTTTTATTCCTCAAAATATGGCTCAAAAGTTTAAAGATAATGATTTTGTGAAAGGAAAGTGTATAAAGTCTTTTGATAAAAAGAAAAATAAGGATGGATGGCGAGCTGTTCAATTAAAAATTAAAAATTGAAAAATTATTATTTTATAAAAAATATATAATTATGGAGTTGATATTAAATACGTTTGGAGTTTCGTTGAGTAAAGATAATGGTTGTTTTATGATAAATTCAGCAGATGTAAAGCAACGAATTCCAGTTCAAGGAATAAAGAGTATTCAAATATCTCGTGGTGCACAAATAACTTCAGATGCAGTTTTGCTTGCTATTGAAAATGAGATTGAAATCATATTTATGGATAATCAAGGGAAACCTATGGGTAGAGTTTGGAGTAATAAATATGGTTCGATTTCAACAATTCGTAAAGGACAGATTGAATTTACATTTTCGTCAAAGGCATTGGAATGGATCAAGAATGTTATTGCGCAAAAAATAGCTAATCAACAAGCGTTGTTGATGATGATGCCAACTAATGATGATGAAGTAATTATAACAAAACGCAAAAAAGCAATTAATAGATTGGAAGATTATCGGGCAAAAGTTTTGGCATTAGAAGGAGAAATTGTTTCTGATGTTGCTCCTACATTACGCGGTTGGGAAGGTGTGGCTTCAAAAATTTATTTTGAAACAATTCAAATGTTTTTACCTGATGAATTTAAATTTAAAGAACGTTCACAAGTGCCTGCAATGGATGTTGCTAATGCATTTTTGAATTATGGTTATGGAATATTATATGGTAAAGTTGAGGGCGCATTGATTAAGGCAGGTATTGATCCTTATGTAGGTGTTCTTCATAGAGATGATTATAATCGTCCAGTTTTGGTTTATGATGTTATTGAAATTTATAGAGTATGGGTTGATTATGTGGTATGGAATATTTTGTGTCAAAAGGTTGTGAATGAAGATTTTTATTCGGTTAAGGAGGATAAAAGTTTTTGGTTGGAGGCTTTGGGACGTAGAATTTTGATTCAATCTTTTAATGATTATTTGGAAGAGATAATAACTGTTAAGGGAGTTCAACGAAGTAGATCTACTCAAATTTTGTTGTATTGTCAAAATTTGGCTCAAATGTTTAAGGATTTTTCTGAAAAATAGTAAAGGAGGGTATTATGAATGATAATTTATTGATTATGTGTGGCGGAAAAATTACTTTTGCTAATGATGAACTTAAAAAAATTAATGTTCAGTATTTGGTGGATAAATTAAGAGTACCTTCAGAAAAATTAGAATTGATGTTGAGAAATTTGCGTGTTGTTAAAGAAATTGATGAGAAACAATATCGAGAATTGAAGAAACAATTGCCATATATTGTTAATGGAATTTTTAATCCTCCTTTTAGAAAAACTGAAAATTTTGCTTATATTGAGTCGTTTATTGTTGATTTAGATCATCTTAGTGAGAAACAGATTGGTTTGGTTTCGTTGAGAAATATGATAGAGCAAGATTCAAGAGTGTTGCTAACATTTGTTTCGCCAAGTGAGGATGGATTAAAGGTGATGTTTAGATTAAAGGAAAGGTGTTGTGATGCTACAATTTTTAAACTTTTTTATAAAGAATTTGTAAAAAAGTTTGCTGTTCAATATAATATTATGCAAGTTTTGGATTCGGTAACGTGTGATGTTACAAGGGCTTGTTTTATGAGTATGGATAAAAATGTTTATTATAATGAAAATGCAGAATTAATTGATATTAATAGTTTTATTGATAAAGAGAATTCTGTTGAGATGTTTAGTTTATTGAATGAAGTAAAGAAAGAGGAAAAGGAAATAAAACAGCAAGAAATAAAAATTGTTTCAGGACCTGATGATGAAGCTTTGGCAAAAATAAAACAAATTTTAACAGGAAAAATTCCTAAGATAAAACCTAAAAAACCTCCTATTGAGGTGGCAGAAGAGTTGAATATTATTATGCCAAATTTGATTGAATATGTTAAAAAATATAATATAGAAATTTATGAAGTTATAAATATTCAAAATGCGAAAAAAATAAAAGCAAAGATGGGTTTAAAGTTGGCAGAGATAAATTTGTTTTATGGTAAGCGCGGATTTAGTGTTGTTGCATCTCCAAAAAGTGGAACTGATTATGAATTTAATGATGTTTTAAAGAATTTGATAAGTGTTTATATAGCAGAAAATTAATATAATAAATTATGCCAAGAAAAAAGCGCGAAGAATTAACGGCTGATGATATTTTAGCATTGATTAGAGAGTCGGGACAAAATCCTGATAATAAGGTTAATGATAAAATAGAGTCGGATCAAGACAAAATAGAAAATTTTGATTTGAGAATAAAGAAAATATTGAGTATTTCAAAAGATAAAAGGAAAAGTACAAATATGTTATTTTTTGTTATGTATGATATTGAAAACGATAAAGTTAGAGTAAACGTGAGTAAATATTTAATAAAAATGGGATGTTTTAGAATTCAAAAATCGATTTTTTTGGGAGATTTAGAGCCTGCAAGTTGCGAAAAAATTAAGAGTGATTTGGCAGAGGTTCAAGCGTGTTATGAAAATAATGATAGTATATTGATAGTTCCTATTTCGACAGATTATTTACGAAGTATGAAAATAATTGGACAAAATATTGATATTGATTTAATTATGCAAAATAAAAATACTTTGTTTTTTTAAAAAATATAAGTAAATTTACGCATAAAATGTTCTTTGACATATTGATAAAAATTAGGAATATTGTTAAAAATAAATTTTGTATGGAAAATAATAAAGTCTATATTTGCAAAAAAGATATTTGAAATTTTTGTTAGAGGAAATTTAAGGAAAATGTAAAAAACTTTTAACAGAAAAAGTAAAGTAAAAATATATCAAAAAGTACCTTTTTTTCTTAAAAAATGTTAAAAGCATAGAATTGATAAGGTCTAACTTACTGTGAATTTGAAATATGAAAATTTTGCTCTCAGAAAGTAAATTCCATTAAAACAAGGATTAAGACATTTTTTTGCATTAGGGAACTTTAGCTGTATTGCCTCAGAAAGTAAATTCCATTAAAACAAGGATTAAGACCGATTTAGCCTATCAGATAGACTGATTTTTGGAACGCTCAGAAAGTAAATTCCATTAAAACAAGGATTAAGACTTTTTGCTATAATATGCTAAATCATAAGCCATACTCAGAAAGTAAATTCCATTAAAACAAGGATTAAGACAGAAAAGGAGATTTTTTTAAAATTTTCAATTTTAACTCAGAAAGTAAATTCCATTAAAACAAGGATTAAGACATCCAACGTTTGACGCCTTGTGTGCACCCAATTTTTGGCTCAGAAAGTAAATTCCATTAAAACAAGGATTAAGACTCGTCTATAGACATATCTTCCAACGCATTTTTTACTTCCTCAGAAAGTAAATTCCATTAAAACAAGGATTAAGACTCCACAGCTTTTTTTACTGCTGTAGATTGATATTCTCAGAAAGTAAATTCCATTAAAACAAGGATTAAGACTCTTTAACATTATTTTCTACAATTTTAGATATATTCTCAGAAAGTAAATTCCATTAAAACAAGGATTAAGACATATATAATACCTTTTTTTACTTTATGTTTATAAACTCAGAAAGTAAATTCCATTAAAACAAGGATTAAGACTTTCATTTTTTTTAATTTTAATTGTTAATATTTTATCTCAGAAAGTAAATTCCATTAAAACAAGGATTAAGACATCCAGGATGAGTCTTTTTTAGATATTCCATTATATCTCAGAAAGTAAATTCCATTAAAACAAGGATTAAGACAGAGGAATATTACTAGGAGTTCTTATTTGAAACTTACTCAGAAAGTAAATTCCATTAAAACAAGGATTAAGACTAATGTACAACCTCTATCCAATAATAAAGGTTTTACTCAGAAAGTAAATTCCATTAAAACAAGGATTAAGACTACGTGAAAAAAACTATATAAACCTGAAAAAACAGACTCAGAAAGTAAATTCCATTAAAACAAGGATTAAGACTAAATCGCTTTTATGCAGTCGGGAACTTTTATTTTCTCAGAAAGTAAATTCCATTAAAACAAGGATTAAGACCCTTAACTCTTAAACATAGTTTTCACTATGCTGACTCAGAAAGTAAATTCCATTAAAACAAGGATTAAGACATATATTGACATATAATTGCTATAATTTTTAATTCTCAGAAAGTAAATTCCATTAAAACAAGGATTAAGACTTCATTAATTGTCAACACAATTATAGCACAAGGGTCTCAGAAAGTAAATTCCATTAAAACAAGGATTAAGACATCCCATTTCTTTAGCATTTCTAATGCCCCCGCCTCTCAGAAAGTAAATTCCATTAAAACAAGGATTAAGACCTTTCTGCATTGCAGAACAAAGTGAAAGTTTTTGCTCTCAGAAAGTAAATTCCATTAAAACAAGGATTAAGACAAGACTTTGCTTTTTCTAGAGAGCAAGTCTTTTCTTCAACTCAGAAAGTAAATTCCATTAAAACAAGGATTAAGACACTTACATTAGCCTGTGACTGTATACTTGCTAATATTCTCAGAAAGTAAATTCCATTAAAACAAGGATTAAGACAATCTTTTTTTTCTTTATTATAATTAAAATAATCTCTCAGAAAGTAAATTCCATTAAAACAAGGATTAAGACCACAAAATTGAGTGTCAAGATTATCAATGTTTTCCTCAGAAAGTAAATTCCATTAAAACAAGGATTAAGACATATTCTATATTATCTTTAGCACATTGTAAAACTTCTCAGAAAGTAAATTCCATTAAAACAAGGATTAAGACATTGTCAATATGTCACCTTCATCGAAGGTTTGATTTCTCAGAAAGTAAATTCCATTAAAACAAGGATTAAGACGTTTAAAGAGCATTTTATTGCATAAGACTTTGCTTCTCAGAAAGTAAATTCCATTAAAACAAGGATTAAGACTTTGTTGAATTTGTTTAATAAATTTTGTAAATTTTCTCAGAAAGTAAATTCCATTAAAACAAGGATTAAGACACACACGCACAAATAGGAAACGCGCTATTACTAATCTCAGAAAGTAAATTCCATTAAAACAAGGATTAAGACTTTATTTCGTAATTGCTGTATTTTTTAAGGTCGGTCTCAGAAAGTAAATTCCATTAAAACAAGGATTAAGACTCCTTTCACTTTGTTTAAAGAGCATTTTATTGCATACTCAGAAAGTAAATTCCATTAAAACAAGGATTAAGACAATATTCCCATAATCTTTCACCTCTGAGTCCTTCTCAGAAAGTAAATTCCATTAAAACAAGGATTAAGACATTAATTACTTTTAAAAGTATTAAAAGATTTTTTTGGTCTCAGAAAGTAAATTCCATTAAAACAAGGATTAAGACTCTAATTTTTTAATTTTTTAACTTTTCTGTTTTCCTCAGAAAGTAAATTCCATTAAAACAAGGATTAAGACTATTCAATGTCAATAATTGCACTTTTTAAAGATTGTCTCAGAAAGTAAATTCCATTAAAACAAGGATTAAGACTGTCTTGAGCTGCTTTTTGCAATGCTTCGTTTATGCTCAGAAAGTAAATTCCATTAAAACAAGGATTAAGACTTATTGAAAAATATTTTTTTATGGTTGTAGGTTTTACTCAGAAAGTAAATTCCATTAAAACAAGGATTAAGACTCATCTTCTATAAGACAAACTAAAGTTTCTTTAAATGCTCAGAAAGTAAATTCCATTAAAACAAGGATTAAGACGTTTTAGATTCTTCAGGATAATGAATATTTTATCCATTCTCAGAAAGTAAATTCCACTAAAACAAGGATTAAGACTGACATATCTTTGTCACGTTGCAATCTACGAAGTTGCTCAGAAAGTAAATTCCACTAAAACAAGGATTAAGACAGCTATGTCAGTTGCTGATAATGCTGCATAAGCTGCCTCAGAAAGTAAATTCCACTAAAACAAGGATTAAGACTCATTATGAGAAATGCGAAAATCGTATCTGTGGCTCTCAGAAAGTAAATTCCACTAAAACAAGGATTAAGACCATTACATATTTTACAAACGCAACCTCAAAATAACTCAGAAAGTAAATTCCATTAAAACAAGGATTAAGACTATACCAAATATGTTACCATCTTCATCAGCAATACACTCAGAAAGTAAATTCCATTAAAACAAGGATTAAGACCTTTATAATTAGTGGATACTAAGTTTAAGAACTCTTTCTCAGAAAGTAAATTCCATTAAAACAAGGATTAAGACAAGTAATCTTTTTGGTAGTTAGTGAATTGTAAATGCTCAGAAAGTAAATTCCATTAAAACAAGGATTAAGACTAAGCTAATTTTTGAGCAGAAGGGCTGTTATAATTACTCAGAAAGTAAATTCCATTAAAACAAGGATTAAGACTTAATTACGTTTAAGAATTCTGAACATTGTTCAACCTCAGAAAGTAAATTCCATTAAAACAAGGATTAAGACGTTCAGACAATTTTCTACCACACATTGGGCAATAGCTCAGAAAGTAAATTCCATTAAAACAAGGATTAAGACTAAGGTGTTTTCTTCTTGTGAAGACACCCTCCTTTACTCAGAAAGTAAATTCCATTAAAACAAGGATTAAGACTAAGGATAAATAGATTTTGGAATTATATGAGCATCTCAGAAAGTAAATTCCATTAAAACAAGGATTAAGACTTATTTTGCCTGTATAGTAATTTCTTAAAACAATTCTCAGAAAGTAAATTCCATTAAAACAAGGATTAAGACATCGTAATATAATAGGACTGTAAAGCATGTTGTAAGTCTCAGAAAGTAAATTCCATTAAAACAAGGATTAAGACTTTTTGATATTGTATTTTATGTATTCAGTAAGCTTCTCAGAAAGTAAATTCCATTAAAACAAGGATTAAGACAAATTTTAAAAATTCATTTTTTATATATACCATTCTCAGAAAGTAAATTCCATTAAAACAAGGATTAAGACTATTACAAGGATAACAACTTATTAGGTTTTGGTAAGTACTCAGAAAGTAAATTCCATTAAAACAAGGATTAAGACATCACTATCTTTCTTAGTAAGTTGTAAAATACTTCTCAGAAAGTAAATTCCATTAAAACAAGGATTAAGACGTAGTGAAGTAATCTTTTTCCCAACATCTATAGTTCAACTCAGAAAGTAAATTCCATTAAAACAAGGATTAAGACAATCTGAGCGTTAGATTTTTCAACTGACTTTTCTAACTCAGAAAGTAAATTCCATTAAAACAAGGATTAAGACCACGTATAGTACACGGTTGCTAATATTTTTAAGTCTCAGAAAGTAAATTCCATTAAAACAAGGATTAAGACTTGTACTCTTTTAGAAAATGGTTAAATGCTACCTCTCAGAAAGTAAATTCCATTAAAACAAGGATTAAGACGGTCAGAACAAATAGTCTGGAAATCATTGTAATAGCTCAGAAAGTAAATTCCATTAAAACAAGGATTAAGACATACTTTAAACCATTATTATTAGTTTTAGCACTGCTCAGAAAGTAAATTCCATTAAAACAAGGATTAAGACAAGCAATTTCTTGATAAATTGTTCAGATGGAATACTCAGAAAGTAAATTCCATTAAAACAAGGATTAAGACCCCATAGTATTTTCACCACGAGTCCTTAACTCTTAACACTCAGAAAGTAAATTCCATTAAAACAAGGATTAAGACTTCTTTCAATAAAGATATCGCTTCTTCATTATTTTTCTCAGAAAGTAAATTCCATTAAAACAAGGATTAAGACACTAAAGACAGATTCATTAAATCATCTAAGGTTTCTCAGAAAGTAAATTCCATTAAAACAAGGATTAAGACACCTGTATTTTTCTTCGTAAAGTGCACTGTATTTACTCAGAAAGTAAATTCCATTAAAACAAGGATTAAGACTTTTATTAGCTAGTAATAAAAAATTATTTTTTACACTCAGAAAGTAAATTCCATTAAAACAAGGATTTATTCATAAAATTTGGAAATGTTTTATGTATTTCAAATGATTAAAACTTTTTATTTCAATAACTTTATTATATAAACTTAATTTTTTTTTACACAAATATTTGCTATGCTAATACACTTCATAGGTGCTGCGTTTTATAGATAAAATGATTTTTTAACAATTTAATTTTATCATTATGAAACAGATTTTTGCAATTATTATGTTAACATTTTTGGCAAATTTTACTTTCGCTGGAAATGGAAAAATTACTGTTACTCAAGGTAACAAAAACGTGTTTAACGAAAATGCTCTGGTAATTGTCGAATTTGACTACAGTTCTACAACTTGGGAAGATGACGATAATTACAAAACTTGGTCTGGCAATGATTTTGACGAACGTGTAAATTTGTCAATAAATGCTTTTACTAATTCTTTTAAAGCTACATCAAAAAAGCTTAAAGTTTCTGAAAATCAAGATGCTAAATACAAAATTGTTGTTATTGTAGAAAATCTTGAACAACATCAAAGCATGAGCACTTGGGGTAGATTAACTATGAAAATCACTGGCAAAATTCAAGTTGTAGAAATTGATACTAACAATCTTGTTTGCGAACTAAGTGTAAAAGATGTTAAAGGAAGTCCTGATTATACTATGACTGACCGAATTAACAAAGCTTTCTGCGAACTGGGTGCATTAATTGGTGAGTATAAATAATTTATCTTTTTAAAGATAAATTATAAAAAATCCCCATATTTCATATTGTTGAATTATGGGGATTTTTTAATATTTTAGATTAATTATTTTGCTGAAATTTCAATAATTTGTCCTGCAACTGTTTCAATATCATATTCATAATATTTTTCAAGTTGAACAGGTTTTATATCTGATTTTTCAGAAATAATTGGTTCTTTTACGTTTGGAGACAACAACAAATTGTTTTTACATTCACCTTCTGCAACTTTCAATCCTTCAGCCAATAACTCAGTATTAGAACGAATTCTTAATGTCCCACCAATTGTAGATTTTATTGTTGCGTTTGTGAGTTTTTTGTTTTGCCATTTCATGTCAACTTCAAAACCTCCACGAGCACGAAGTCCACTTACCGACCCATCAGCCCAAGCGTCTGGAAGTGCTGGTAACAAATGAACTGCACCATCATGACTTTGTAACAACATTTCGGCAACCCCAGCGCAAAAACCAAAGTTTCCATCAATTTGGAACGGAGGATGAGCATCAAACAAGTTAGCATATGTACGTCCATTGCCATGATAAAACCAAGAATTATCACTACTTGGTAATAAATTTAACATACATTGTATAATTTTATAAGCATGATTTCCATCTAATAAACGCGCCCAAAAGTTAATTTTCCAACCAATAGACCAACCTGTTGCCATGTCACCACGTTGATTTAGAGTATTTTTAGCACTTTCAAACAATAAAGGTTGTTTAAATGGTGAAATTTGGTTACTTGGATAAAGTCCGTATAAATGAGATACATGACGATGTTCATCTTTTGGATTATCAGCGTCAACAAGCCATTCTTGAAGTTGATTATATTGTCCAATTTGCATTGGTGCAAGTTGATTTATACAATTTTGCAAACTATCACAAAATTCAGAGTCACAATTTAGTTCTTTTGCTGATAAAAGAGCTTGATTAAGAGCATCAAATGCAATTTGATTGTCCATAGTGCAACCAGCTGTCATAGAAGAACCATCGTTTGTATATCCATGTTCGGGCGAAGTTGACGGTGTTGTTACTAAATATCCATATTTTGGATGTTTAACCATTGTTGACATATAAAATTTAGCACAATTTTTTATTACAGGATAATATTCTTCTAAGAATTTTTTATCACCAGTAAACAAATAATGTTGCCAAATATGAGTTGTTAACCATCCGCCACCGTTTGGCCACATTCCCCAATATGCACCATCAATTGGACCTGCAACTCGCCAAATATCAGTGTTATGATGGGCAACCCAACCTTCTGCGTTATAAATTTCTTTTGCTGTTTTTGAACCTGTAACAGATAAATCTTTTATCAACGAAAACAATGGTTCATGGCAAGAACTTAAATTAGTAACTTCGGCTGGCCAATAATTCATTTCAGCATTGATGTTTATTGTATATTTACTATCCCATGGAGCATCGGTTGAATTATTCCAAATACCTTGTAAATTAGCAGGTTGACCGCCTTTTTGTGACGAACTTATTAACAAATAACGTCCATATTGAAACATTAATGCAACAAAATCTTGATCGTTGCTTGAATTAAATTTTTCTAAGCGTTTGTCGGTTTCGATATTAGAACTATCTGATTTTGGAAGTTTTAACTCAACTGTATTAAATTGAGCTTTATAATTGTCCATGTGAAGTTCTAATTCATCTTCGAATTTATGACTTAAAGCATTTTTTAAACATTCATCAACAATGGCTTCAGGATTTCCACTAACATCATTATAATTTACAAAATTAGTAGCCGAAGCAATATAAAGAATAGCCTCATCGGCATCTTTAATAGTTAAACAAGTGTCAGAATTTTCAACCTTTCCATTTGTTTTAACTTCAACCACCATCAAGGCATTTATTTTAGACTCAACACCTTCTTGATCTTTACCTTTAATATTGATTGTTAATCTATTACCATCTGCTTTTACAGAGTTTTCAAGTTTACATTCGTGATTGATAGAAAAATTAAGAGCTTTACTTTTATCAGCATCAAGTTTAACAACCACAACATTACTCATAAAAGATGCAAAAGCTAAACGTTTGTAATTAACACCATTAGCAGAAAATTTTGTTGTTGAAGTTGCATGACTAATATCCAAATCACGATAATAGTTTTCAACATTTTGAATATCAGGGAAATTCAAAAACAAACTACCTAATGTTAAGTAGCCCATTCCATTTTGCCCAGTAAAGAAATTTTGATTTACAACGTCTTGAGCTTCAGCAAATTTATCGTCAAAAATAAGTTGACGAACATTTGGCAACGCTTCAAGAGCTTTTTGAGAATTGTTGCTATGAGGACCGCCTGCCCAAAATGTTTCGTCGTTAAGTTGAATTTCTTCACGATTTGTTCCGCCAAAAATCATGGCTCCTATATGAGAATTTCCAATAGGTAAAGCCTCTGTCCAAGCTGTTGCTGGTTGACTATACCATAATTTAATTGGCTCTTTTTCAGGCACATTACTACAAGAATTACATAAAATGCCTAATGATAAAGCCAAAGCAAAATATTTTTTCATATTGATATGATATTTAAGTATTTATTTATTTCGATTAGAATGCAAAAATAATATAATTAATATTTTTTACAATGATTTTTTTGTAGAAAGTGTTGCGAGTGTGTTTTTTGAGGGTGAATTTATATAAAATCAAAATTTTTTATAATTCTTTTTATATCACAAAAATTATCTAAAAATAAATAAAAATTATTGGTACAGAAATTACTGTAACCAATGTTACAATAAAATTGTTGATTGATATGAAGTTTTACGACAGAGAAAAAGATACTAATAAAATTGATAATTTAGAAATTTATGTTTTTCCAAAATGGAAATGGATTTTGTTGAAAGATTAATATTAAATATACTATAAAGAAGGTAAGTTTCACATTAAAATATAGATTGATAAAGTAAAATTTTAATAAAAACAATAAATAAATCATTACAACTTCTCTCTTTAAAGTGAATTTACTATCTTTGCATATTATGAAAAAATCAGAAGAAGAAGAAAAATTATTTTTGAAACAATTTTTTCCGAAATTTGACAAATTTGGTATATTCTTTCTCAATAGAGAAAAAGAATAACGAAGCATTAAAGGCTCTTGGAATTACACCAAAAGCCAGAGAAGAAATTATCAGAACTATATAGGTTCAAGATTATGTAGAAACTATTTCAGATATGATGAGTTTTGGAGATATGTGGGTATTCGGCAAGAATTATGACGAAACAGAATTGTATATTAAAATCTCAATGGGCAGACCCAATAGTAATACAATCTGTATATCATTTCATACGGCAGAACATCCTATAAATTACGCTTTTAAATAATAAAAATTATGTCAGAAATTTTATCTCCATTTACAGGAGGAAGGGTAAAAGAAGTTGTAAAAGATGAAATTCAAGAATTTCGCAAAGAGAAATTCGTTGTACAAACACATTATTATGTTTGAGAAGATACTCTTGAAGAATTTACAACTACGGCACAAGACACCAAAACTTTTGAGGATTTGTATTCTCAATATAGGAAAAAACATGGTATTCCAACTCCAGACGAAATCAAAGAAATCCGACAAAAATATGGTTTAAATTATTCTCAAATTACAAAAATTCTTGGTTTTGGAACCAACCAATACAAACAATATGAAGACGGAAATGTTCCTTCTGAGTCTAATGGTAAACTTATCCAGACTATTAAAAATAAAAATAATATGCTTAATCTTTTGGAACTTAGTAAGGAAAAATTTGATAATAAAGAGTTTGAAATAATAAAAAAGAAAATTTCAGAATGTTTATAGTTTCAAAAAACTAAGATTATCAACTATTTTTTATATAAATAACCATTTTAAAGGATACAATTTTGTAAAAATATTGGGTATAAATTATTAGATTGCTTTAATTCGTTAAAACTATAACGATTAAATTCTATAAAATAATGGACGACCTAAGGTCGTCCACTAATTTTATGAATAAGTAAGAGCTTTTTCTCTTATACTTTTTAAAAATCTAATCTTCTAGCCATCCATAAACTTTAACTTCTTTGATTTGTGGTTTTTGATTTTTGCCAAAGTTAAATTTTATAAAACGCATGGTTAGGTCGTTGTGCTCAATCACTATTTTTGAACCTATTTTGTTGTAGTGAGCAAGTTGTACATAATATCCACCATCGTTTGATATTGAGATTGTTACGTCACTATTATTTTCGCCTAAAGTAGCTTCAAGTCGTTTAAAATTTATACTACGTTCTGTATCTAAAACCCATTGTGGTGCATTGTCGTTTGTGGCTGGCGACCAATATGTGTTTTCGTCACCATCGGCGCCCATGCCCACTGAATGTCCTGTTAAATTGCTACTTGTAAAAGTTGGATTGTTTGTTCCTAAAATTTGTAAGTCATTAGCATTAAATTCTTTACGTTTTTGAACATATGGACGATTTTTTATTTTTGGAGATACTCCTTCCACATATTTTTCGTCTCCAACAAATTCAAGTTCAATTTGTGCAGAATTTAATCCGTCAGAAGAGGCTTCAACTATGGTTTTTCCTGCGTAATATGCACGCATTTCTATTGCACATTCACCGTCAAGTATTGGAATATCAGAATTTTTACTAAATGAAATTGATTGACCTGTTGGAAATTCTCCTGGACCTGAAATTATTGTCAATTTTACGTCTGGTGAATTTGAAATGTGCTTTCCTGAATTATCTAAAACCTTAACTGTCAATTTAATATCATCAGTTCCATCAGTTTTAATACCTGCAACTTTTGTAGCTTCTATTTTTAATGCTGAAGGAATTCCATTTTCAGGCCATTCTGGAGGTTTTACGCCTGTGTATTCGTTTCTGTACCAATACCAAGAGCGTTTTGGAATTCTAAAATAATCGATAATTCCAGTTTTGCCAAGTTGACTTCCAAAAATACTTCCGTGATCAAAACCACACCAAATACATTGTCCACCACGCCATTCAATACCTTTCCAAGCATCGTTTTTAACCAAATCAGCCCAACCTGGATCGTAAACTCCTGGACGAATTGCTGTTGTTGTGCTATATTCCGAAACCAAAGATGGAATTCCTGGTTCAATAAAATCAGGAATTGTTGCACCATCACCATTATAACCAACTGCATCTCCAAGTAAATCAATACGATCGTCACCTAAAGGACGTTGAGCCCCTCCTATTGCACAATATCTTGTGTCAAGTGTATGAGCATGATTAACCATTTTTTTAAGCAAATTTTTAGTTGCGTCAAGTGTTTGTCGTTGTGTAAAAAATACTTCGTTACACATACTCCAAGCAAATATTGATGGTTGATTTCTATTTATGATAATCATTTCTTCTAATTGTTGAATAACGCTTTTTTCAAAGCCTTCAACGTCTTCATCTTTAACAGGATAAGCACTTGCGTACCAATATCCATCTTGTTGATTACCACCAGTTCCCCAAAATGGAGCTTCTGACCAAAACAAAATTCCTTGTCGTGAACATTCATCAGCAAAAACTGGAGAATGTGGATAATGCGAACCTCTAATCATGTTAAATCCAGCTTCTTTTATCATTCTAACGTCACGACGAATTGCTTCTTCAACAACAGCATCACACCAACCTGCATGATCTTGATGAACGTTGGCTCCATGTAGATAAATATGTTCGCCATTCAAAAAAATACCATGGTCAGCAGTCCAATCTATCCAGCGAAATCCAAAGGTTTCTTGTTTTGTATCTATAATTTTATCATTATTAATTATTTGACATTCAATAGTATATAAATTGGGATTTGAAACTGACCAAAGATTTGGATTTGAAATTTCATCTGTTATAATTGTGGTTTTTGTTGAAGAATTTGCTGGTAAATCAACATTTTCTATTTTTGTAGAAACTATTTGTTTATTTGCGTCTAAAATGTTGATTTTTAATTGGTAATTTTCATTATTTGAAGACTGATTTTGAATATCAGCATTAACTAAAACTTTTGAAGACTTACCATTGTTTTCTTTGAGTTCAGGAGTTGAAATTTGAAGTCCACACCAAGCAAAATGTACAGGATTTTTCTTTATTAAACGAACCGAACGATAAATACCACCATTAAAATTATGTTCGCCAGCACGTGGAGCAACATCACCACGCCAATTGTTGTTAACTCTCACAGCTATAACATTTTCGCCTGATTTTGCATTGTCAGTAATATCAATCGAAAATCCTGTGTAACCGCCAATGTGAGAACCTGTTTTTTTGCCGTTTACAAAAATTTCAGCTTCTTGAAAAACTCCGTCAAATTCAATAAAAACTTTGTTTTTTAAATCATTAGCATCAAGATTGATTTTTTTACGATACCAACCATAACCTACATAAAAATCTCTTGACATAAAATAAGGAATGGCAAACGAATGAGGAAGTCCAATATTTAACCACTGACTATCATCAAAATCTGGACTTTCAGCATTTTGAACGTCACCTAAAAAAAATGTCCACTCACGATTGAGATTTTCTGTTGTGGGCAAAAATTCAGAACTATTACAACTTGATATGATTATTGCAATAATTAATAATAGGAAAGAATAATGTTTCATAAACTTATTTGATTTAATAATACAATTATAATATGTGTTTACAAAAGTATATTATTTTGATAATAAAACAAAAAAGGGAACGAAAACACGTTCCCTCTCTCCTATTTAATTAAAAAATTATCTTATTTCAAATCTGCTAAAGCTTTGTTGATACGTTTAAAAGCTTCGTCAATTCTTGGAAAATCAACTACATAGCTTAATCTGATACATTCATCAACACCAAATGCACTACCTGCAACAGTTGCAACATGAGCAACATTTAATAAATAGTCGCATAATTCAGAAGAATTAGTGATTTTCTTTCCGTTGTAACTCTTTCCATAATAATAAGATACGTCAGGGAAACAATAGAAAGTTGCAGGAGGACAATTCATTTTAACACCTGGAATTGCTTTTAGATATTTAACCATCAAATCTCTACGTTTTATAAGAATTTCATTGTTTTTAGCAATGATATCTTGCGAACCGTTAAGAGCTTCAAGAGATGCTTTTTGAGCAATAGAACTAGCACCAGAAGTAGTTTGTCCTTGAAGTTTTTTGCACGCTTTAGCAATTTCAAGAGGAGCAGCCATATAACCAATACGCCAACCAGTCATAGCGTAAGCTTTTGAAACTCCATTAATTACGATAGTTTGATTTTTAACATTTTCAAACTGAGCAATAGACTCGTGAGTTCCATCATAAGTTAAATGTTCGTAAATTTCATCAGACAAAATAGCAATTTCAGGATATTTTGCCAAAACATCAGCTAATGCTTTTAATTCATCTTTAGTATAAATACTACCAGATGGATTTGAAGGAGCATTTAAAATAAAACCATGAGTTTTTGGAGTAATAGCTTTTTCAAGTTGTTCAGGAGTAATTTTGTAATAATTATCAGGTTTACCTTCAATAATTATTGGTGTTGCATTGCAAAGATGAGCTAATTCAATGTAAGATACCCAATAAGGTGTAGGAATAATAACTTCGTCACCTTCTTGGAACAGACATTGCATAACATTAGCAAGACATTGTTTAGCACCTGTTGATACAACAATCTGATTTTCTGCATATTCAAGATTATTTTCACGTTTAAATTTAGCTTGAATAGCTTTGATTAAATCTTTATATCCTGGAACTGGAGAATAAAAAGAAAAATTGTTATCGATAGCTTTTTTTGCAGCTTCTTTAACATTGTCAGGAGTAAAAAAGTCAGGTTGACCAACTGTTAAATTAACAACATCAATTCCTTGTTCTTTGAGTTCGTTACTCTTTTGACTCATTGCCAAAGTTTGCGATTCGGCAACTCTGTTGATTCTTGAAGAAAGTCTCATTTTGATATTTATTTTATAATTTTTAATTTCGTTTTAAATAGGATCAACATTTATTGAAAATATTAATCCAGATTTTGTAGCCATAGATTTTATGTAACCAATACAATCCAAAATTAGTTTTTTTGCTTGATCACCATAATGTTTACGACTAATTTTTAATAATATTTCTTTGATATAAAAAGTTTGAATTCTACTAATAATAGGATATTCAGGACCTAATACACCAGCACCAAATGATTTTCGTAGCAAATCAGCAAGCTGTTGAGCCTCCATATCCAAAAATAAAGCATCTTTATGTTTTATTTGAATTTTTATTAATCTTGAAAACGGCGGATAAACATATTTGCTTCGTTCTGCAATTAATCTTTTGTATAATGTTTTATAATTACAATTTATAATATCTTGAAAAACAGGATGATTAACATTATTTGTTTGAATAATAACTTTTCCTTTTTCGTCAGCTCGTCCTGTTCGTCCACTCACTTGAGTTATTAATTGAAAAGCTCGTTCTTCTGCTCTAAAATCTGGATAATTTAACATGCTATCTGCATTTAATATGCCAGCTAATTTTAGATTTTTAAAGTCAAAACCTTTCGAAATCATTTGAGTACCTGCAATTATATCAATATTACCATCTTCAAAATCTTTGATAATTTTTTCGTAACGAGATTTTGAAGTTGTAATATCAGAGTCTAATCGCGCAATTTTTGCATCAGGAAAAAATATTTTTATTTCGTCTTCAATTTTTTCAGTACCAAAACCAATGGTTTTTAAATTTACGTCACCACAAGCTAAACAATTGTGAGGCATATCAATAGCATAGCCACAATGATGACAAACAAGACGATTTTCTCGTTTATGATATGTTAAACTAACATCACAATTTTCGCAAACCGGTATCCAACCACAACTTTCACATTCTACATACGGAGAAAAACCGCGTCTGTTTCTAAAAAGTAGGCTTTGTTGATGATTGTTTATACAATTTTGAACTTCGTTTATCAACATGGGAGAAAATAATGATTTCATCTTATGTTGTTTAGATGCTTGTAATGTATCTGCAATTTGAATTTGAGGAAGACCTTTTTCAGAATATCTTTTTAAAAGTTCAACAAATCCAAATTTACCATTTTGTGCATTATAATAAGATTCTAACGATGGTGTAGCAGAACCTAATAAAACTTTTGCTTTAAACAAGTTGGCTAAAACTATTGAACAATCACGAGCATTGTATCGTGGTGATGGATCAAATTGTTTATAAGAGTTTTCATGTTCTTCATCCACTATAATTAATCCAAGATTTACAAAAGGTAAAAAAATGGAAGAGCGGACACCTAACACTAAGCGACATTCTCCATTAGAAATTAAATTTTTCCAAATTTCAGCACGCTCATTATCTGTTATTTTGCTATGATAAATACATACAGAACTTCCAAATACTTTTTGTAATCTACGAATAATTTGTGATGTTAAAACAATTTCTGGTAAAAGATACAAAACTTGTTTACCTTCTGATAAATATTTATCAATTAGTTTTATATAGATTTCGGTTTTTCCACTTCCTGTTATTCCATGTAAAAGAACAGTTGATTTTTCTAAAAACTGCTGATTTATAGATTCTAAAACATTATGTTGAGATTCTGTTAAATCATGATATAATTCTAAATCACCATCAAATTTTTCAAGTCTACTAACTTGTTTTTCGTATTCTACCAAAACGCCTTTTTGAATTAAAGAAGTTAATGAAGATTGAGAAAGATTTGGATTTTTCATCAAATTTTGACGGCTAATTTCACCTCGTTCTATAATGTCACCATTTTCAACTTTAATTTTTGAACTAGAAAGATATGCCAACAAAACAGACATTTGTTTAATAGCTTTTCGTTCTAATTCATCAAAAAGTTCTTTAAATTGTATTTCTTTAGTATATTTTTCAGAAAGAGAAATAAATTTTTCGACCTTAGGTTTATATTTTTCTTCAACAATTTTGTCGGAAACAATATATCCCAAAGCCAACAAATTTTTAATTAACGAAAGATTATTTTTTAAAGAAATAATATTAGCCACTTTAGAAATCGGAATTTCAGTAACATTTTCGTTAAAAGCGTTTAAAAGAATTACTTCTTTAGGTTTTAACACATTATAATCAATAGGTTTTGAAGTACGAAACAAAACCATTTCACTTTCAAGTTTCATAGACGAAGGCACCGCTGCTCGATAAACTTCGCCAATAGAACACATATAATATTTGGCAATCCAACTCCAAAAATTTAGTTGAAATGTAGTAACAACAGGCTCTGAGTCAATAACTTCAACAATTTCTTTAATATCAAAATTATTATTTATTTGGTCAGAGATACTAAAAACAATTCCAGAATATAATTTAGAAACGCCACACGGCACCACCACTCTTGACCCGATATTGCACTTATCAACCAAAAACTCGGGTATTGCATACGTTAAAAGATTTGGCAGTGGAAGAGGTATAATAACTTCTGCGTATCTTTTTGACATTTTTAAATTTCAGATTCTGGTGTACCTTCAGCTTTTACGTAATCTTTCTGGTACATCGGGTTTTTATATTTATCAGGTACTACTGAAATAGGACGTATTAAGATAGTTTCTTTTTCTCCTTGTTTTAACATTAAAAATTCGATACGACGATTATATGCTTTTGATTCATCGTCAAATACACCATTAATTATATTAAAAGCAATCGGATTTTCTTCGCCAAAAGCTTGAACAGAAATTTGTTTTGAATTAACACCACGTTTAATTAAATAATTATAAACGACTTGTCCACGTTTTTGCGAAAGTTTATAGTTATAAATTGCACTACCTTTAGCGTCGGCAAAAGCTCTAACTTGAACCACAGCATCTCTGTTGTTAACAAGATATTTAGCTAATGAGTCTAAACTTGGAGTAGAAGGTAAACTTTTTGCATCGCCAAATGGAAAATTGATATCTTCAATTTCAGCGCATTTGTCATATTCATTACCTTCTTCATCATAGAATTTATCTTTCTTTCTGCCGTCAGGTCCGTATGGAGATGCTACAATTGGTTCATCACATTCATGTTCTGGGTCTAGTTGAATGGTTTTATAATTTAATTGTGGAGGTGCATTTAATGCAATGTCAAATGTTTCAGAATAAACTTCTCTTCCTTTAACAGTTGCAGTTAAAGTATAATTGTGAGCACGTTTAACAATGAAAATAAATTTTCCTGTTCTTAAACTTGGTATTGCATTATTCATAACACCTAAAGAGTTGTCTCTTATCGAAATTTCACTTTCAGGAAGAGTACCTTCACATACAGCTACAGTACCAGTCATAACAGTTAACTCAGTTTCCATAACAGAAGGCAATCCCATAACATAAATATCAGAACGCCCAATTCCGTCTCGACGTTCAGATGCGAAATATGATCTTTCGCCAGATGGTGTTAAGTATAAAAATACATCATCTTCTGCAGTATTAATTGGAAACCCTGCGTTTACTGCTCTAGACCAAGTTCCAAATTCGTTTGCATCACAATAAAATATATCGTATCCACCTAAACCTTTATGACCTTTAGAACTAAAATATAATTTAGAATTGTCAGGTAAAATAAAAGGGCCTTCTTCGTCGTCAGAAGTGTTGACAGCATCACCTAAATTGTGAGCAGGTCCCCAATCTCCATTAGGCTGACGTTCAGACATATAAATATCATATCCACCAAAACCACCTGGACGATCACTTGCAAAAAACAAACGAGTTCCGTCAGCAGATAAACATGCCCCAGTTTCACGATATTTTGTATTAATATTTTCGTTTAATGGAGTAGGAATAGTCCAATCTTTACCATCAAAACGAGAAACTAATATAGTACCGTTGTCGTCTTCACGATAAATATAAAGTTCAGTTCCATCGTAAGAAAGAGAAACAGTAGCTTCGTGTTGAGGAGTGTTTATGGTTTCACTCAATGGTTGAGGTTTTGACCAATTACCAGTTTCTAATTTTCGACAAATATAAATGTTTTCATCATATTGTTCGTCAGCTTGTTTTTCGTGTCCAGCAAAAGGACGACGAGATGTAAAAAACAACATTGATTCGTCGGCAGTTATAACAGGACTATGATCAGAGAATTCACTATTAACAATAGCACCTAAGTTTTGAACTTGAATTTCAACAGGATGACTTTTCATTTCAAGAGTCAAATTACAAAGGTCAATTTCTTTATCAATGATTTCAAGAAATTTTTTGTTAGTAACTCTACGTTTAAGTTTTTCAAGAGTACTAAGAGCTTGGTCAATAGAGTCATTAACACGAAAGGCTCTACCTAAATAAAATTCAGATTCTATACCAGGCGTACCTTTACGTTGTTTTGCTTTATAAGTATCAAGAGCTTTTTTAAATTCTTGAATAGAAGAGTCTTTTTTGCTAGAAGTATTTAAATAACAAAATCCCAATTGAAAATGATATTGAGCTTGATTAGGCTCCATTTCAATCAACTTTTTATATAGCTGAATAGCAGATGAAAAGTCTTCATTAAAAACCATCGACTCTGCCATACCTATATTTATGTCGTCTTGAGAATAAACACTAATTGGAGCAGTACAAAAAGTTGTTACAAATAATAAATTAACGATGAATGAAAAAAATGTTTTTTTCATGAGTTTAAAACATTAGAATGATTATGTTATTAATACTTTGACCGCAAAATTATAAAATTTTGTTCAATTACTATTAATTTTACTCAAAAAGACTTATTTTTCTTGGTTAAAAAAATAGGATTTAGCAAAATCTCTTAAATTATATCTTGAAGCCATAATTTCACCATAAGCACCTGCCGAACGAAATGCAATTAAATCGCCTCTTTTTGTTTGTGGCAACTGATATCCTTGTGCAAAAACATCTGTTGATTCACAAATAGGACCTACAATATCATAATTTTCAACATCTTGAGATTTTGTTGATAAATTTTCTATTTTGTGATAAGATCCATACAAAGCAGGACGTACTAAATCGTTAAATCCAGCGTCGACAATAGCAAATGTAGTTTTGCTTGCTTTTTTGGTATATAAAACACGAGCAATCATTGTGCCACATTGAGCTACGACCGCTCTTCCAAATTCAAAATGTACTCTTTGTTCGCTTTTTTGTATTAAATTTTTATTAATTAAATCTATCAATGATTCAAAATCTGGTATTGGATTTTGATCTGGATTGTAATAATCAACACCTAAACCACCACCAAGATTTATTTCTGGTAATGAGAGTCCCATTGATTCTAGTTTTTGTTGCATTTCGTTGCTGCGAATACACAAAAGTCGATATGGTTCAGGATCTAATATTTGTGACCCAATATGAAAATGAAGTCCTATTAATTTAATGTTTGACATTTTAACAACTTGTTTAACAACATCTTCCATTAAATTAAAATTTATTCCAAATTTGCTATCTTCTAATCCAGTATTGATACATTTATTTGTATGAGCATCAATTCCAGGATTTAATCGTAATGCTATATTTGCAGTTTTGCCCATGTTTGATGCTAACTGGTTTATAACTTCGATTTCTTGAATTGATTCACAATTAAAACAAAATATTTCGTTTTTTAAAGCAGTGATAATTTCAGCATCACTTTTTCCAACACCAGCAAAAACAACTTTTGATGCAGGAAAACCACATTTTATAGCCATTGAAACTTCGTTACCACTTACGCAATCAGCACCAAATCCATATGAACTAATTATTTTTAATATTTCAGGATTTGCATTTGCTTTAACAGCATAATGTACAAAATATCCATATTTATCAACAGCCTTTTTAAGAGTTTGAAGTGTTTTGTTTAACAATTCTGTGTCGTAATAATAAAAAGGTGTTGGAGTATTCTCAAATTTTGAGATTAATTCTTGACTGAACATAATTTATCTTTAAAAAGGTTTTTATTTAAATTGTTTAAAGCACGTGTTTTATCTTTGCTATCAATCAACATTGTGATATTACGTTTGCTAGCGCCATACGAAATCATCTTGATTTGAATATCGCTCATGGCTTCAAATATTTTTACAGAAATGTCGCTTTGTTGAGCCGGAATATTTCCAACAGCACAAATAATTGTCTGATTTTCAAAATATTCGATTTCGCCAAATTTTGATAGCTCACGAACTATATCATGTAAATGAGTTGTATCAGTAATTGTAACAGCCACAGCCACTTCACTTGTTGTAATCATATCTACAGAAGTTCTGTACATATTAAAAACATTGAAAATTTTAAGTAAAAAGCCGTAAGCATTAAGCATACTAGCAGATTTAATATATATAGCAACAACGTCATCTTTGGCAGCTAATGCAATAATTTCACCTTTTTGTCCAATGCTATCCGCCGAAATTAAAGTTCCAGGAGCTTGAGGATTCATTGTATTTTTTAAAAAAACAGGTATTTTTAGTCCTTTTACAGGAAAAATACATGATGGATGAAGAATTTTTGCACCAAAATATGCAAGTTCTTCGGCTTCTTCGTATGAAATAGTTTTTAAAGGATATGTTTGTTCAACAAATCTTGGATCACAATTTAAAAGACCATCTTTATCAGACCAAATTATAACCTCAGAAGCATGTATTGCCGCACCAATAATAGTAGCACTATAATCACTACCCCCTCGAGTAAGATTAGAAACTTCACCCTTCATTGTTTTGCATATAAAACCTTGAGTTATAAACAAATTACAATTAGGATATTTGTTAATTTCTCTATTAATTGATTCTTGAACATAATAATAGTCAGGTTCCCCATTATTATCAGTACGCATAAAATTTAACGCCCACAAAAGTTCAACATTTACACCTTTTCCTTTTAAATATAGTGTAATCATTTTTGTGGTGATAATTTCACCTGTAACAACAATTTCTTTTTCTAATTGGTCTGAATATTTTTCAGATGCTTTTTGAGCAAGAATTTCAAATTCTGAATTTAAAAGTTTTTCTAATTTATTGAAAGATTCACTATCAGAACTTAATTCTTTTGCAGTTGATAAATAGTGCTGTTTTAAATCATTAACAATTTCTAAAGCTCCTTCGTGATTACCTTTTTTGATACGAGAAGCTATCTCAACTAAACTATTAGTGGTACCAGACATAGCAGATAAAACCACAATTTTTTTTTCGTTAGAGGTAATTATATTTTCAACACCTCTAATATTGGTAGCAGTTCCCACAGAAGTGCCACCAAATTTCATTACTTGCATAATTTTTATAAAATATTTTGTTAAATCCGGCGCGAAAGTATTGCAAGAGATTTTTTCAACAAAATTTTTTTTGAAATAACACAAATTTCAAACAATTTGTTAATTTTGTAACAAAATTTCAAAATAAATGAAACCAATTTCCAAAACAGTAGAAGAACTTATTATAAAACAACCATTTATAATAGAATTGATGCGCGATGGTCTAATAAATTTATCATCATTGGCAAGAAAAATGGTTCCAGAAATTGCAGAAATTCGACAAACAGAAGTTACACAAGCATCTGTAATGATGGCATTAAAACGTTTAAGCGAAAATCTTAATAGCACAAAATCTCAATTGATAAACGTAAGAAAAACAAAATTTAACGATATAACAGTTCGTACAAATCTTACCGACTATACATTTGAAAATTCACCAACACTAATCAATTGTCAACAAAAACTTTTGAAATATATAGCAGGGAGACCCGAAATTTTTGTGAGTACATCAAGAGGAATTTATGAAAGTACAGTTTTGATAACAAGTAATCTTGAAAAAACATTAGAGGAAATTTATACAGACGAAAAAAAATTGTCAAAAGCAGAAAACTTAGCAGCCATAACAGTAAGTTTGCCATCCGAAAGCACTTCAATTATTGGACTTTATTATATGATATTCAGAGATATATCTTGGGAAGGAATAAATATTTATGAAGTGATTTCAACAACCAACGAAATAACTCTTTTTGTAAAAGAAAACAATGTAAATAAGGCATTTAAAATATTAAATACTTAATTAAATAAAAAAAAAAGAAAAAAAATCAATATTTTTATACTAATTCAAATAAATAAACTATATTTGAAAAATAATCTAAAAAGACAAAATTATAAAAAGATAAACGGCAAGAAGTTTGATTTATTCAAATAGTTTTTTATCTTTGTTAGGTAAAACAAGTAAAAAAAGCGAGACAAAATTACATAAATAACGACAGTTATGAATACACCGGAACAATTATCGGTAAAGCTAAAATTTAGAATAATGCTAATCTGTTTTGCTGCATACGCAGTTTTAACTGGATTGTCGTTTTATTATCTTATCAGCAAATACAATGAAATAGACAATAGCTACAAGGCCGAAATAAAAATGAAAAACGACCTTTCTGAAATAAGAAACCTTCAATACGAGCTATTTAATTTATATTCCTCAAAAAGAGATAAAGAAAAAGAAGACACTTTAACAACAAGTATCAACAAAATATGTATCAATATTGAAAAAGGAATTCAAGAACTTAAAAATTCAGAACTAGACTTTAATAGAAAAACTTCACAATCAATTGTAATTTTAAGTCAAGAATTTGATAATTATAAACAAAAAATAACCGACATAACCAAAACCAAAGGAGAAATAAACGAATTAACCGACGATGGTGGACGTCTTTCAACAGATAGAAATATTGTTAGAAAAACATTATTGCAATTTACTATTGCAGGTATAAGCAAAATGTTTGAAGAAGCTTGTAGAATAGAACGTTCATTTTTAGAAAATTGCAACATTCAAGATTATAACAAATTTAATAAACAAATAGATGCTATTAATGCAATTTTAAAATCAACAAACACATCTAACATTTTGATAAAATACCAAATGTCAAAAATGATGGATCAAATTACAGAATATAAAGTTACATTTAATTTGGTGTTTTACAAACAATTACAACTTGGAATAGAAACAAACGACGGCTACAAAGGCGAAGCAACTGCACAAATTAAAACAATGCAAAACGACATTGAAGAATTAATGATGGATTCTAACACTATAAGAAACGAAAAACGAAATAGCACTATTAGAAATATTGCTATAATTCAAATAAGTGTTATAGTTTTAGGACTTACATTTTTCTTGATACTATTTTCTTCTGTAAATAAACCAATAGAACGAATTAGTAATTATTTAAAAAAAATATTACGTGGCGAACTAAATATTCCTCAAATCAATAGCAAAAGTAAAAATGAAATGGATTTGATGGGACTACAACTAATAAAATTTGTTCAAAATTTAAAAGAAAAACAATTATTTGCCGAAGATGTAGGAAACGGAAATCCCGACAAAGGTTTTGAACTTTTGAGCGAAGATGATGAACTTGGAAATTCGCTTATCAACATGAAAAAAAATCTTGAAACACAATACGAAAAACAAAGAAAAAGAAGAGAAGCAGACGAAATTCAAGATAAAATAAATATTGGACTTGCAGAATTTGGAGATATATTGCGTAAAAACAATAATAATCTAGACAAACTTTGCGACGAAACAACTCGAAACTTAATTCATTATATGCAAGCTAATTATGGAGCTATGTATATTTATAACGATGATAATCCAGACGATATTTTCATGGAAATGAAATCAACATACGCAGCCGACAATAAAAAATTTATTCAAAAAAGAATTAATCTTTATGAAGGAATTGTTGGAACATGTGCTGTTGAAAAAACAATGCAAATTATCGATGATATACCTAACAATTATGTAAAAATTGGTTCAGGTTTTGGATTTACTAATCCAGGACATTTACTAGTTGTTCCTCTTTTATTAAAAGGAGAAATTTATGGAATTATTGAACTTTGCAGAACAGACAAATTTGAAGAATACAGAATAAAATTTATAGAACATTTAGCAGAAGATATTGCTAGTACAATTTCTTACGTAAAAGAAAATGCTAAAAATCTATTTAAACTTCAAGAAGAAGGTAAAAGACTTGACGATTATACTAAACGTATTGCAAATTACGAAATAGAAATTAAACAAAAAGACAACGAAATAAAAAACTACGAAAAAGAAATTGAACATCTCAAACGTGAAAATCAAAAACTTATAGAAAATACAAAAGAACTTCAAAATGGAAGTAACTCAAAATAAAAATAATATATTTAATACAATTAGGTGGAAAGCAGTTATTGCAGCATCAATAGGAACATTGATGTTATGCTTAATTATGCTATTTGTTAATCACAAAATAATTACTGACAAAATTTATGATTATAGCAAACTTAGTAGCAATATACAAATAGATAAATACGCTTATTCATTTGAAAAACAACTAAGTAATACAATTTTAAACATAAATGCAGAAGCAAATACCATAACAGAACAAATTGAAGAAATAAATCAACTAACATTAAAAGTGGCATTAAAAACTATGAAATCATACATAAAAAAAGATGCTACTATAAAATCAATGTTTATAATATCAGAACCTTATGTACTAAACAATTCTGATAGTTTATTAGTAAATACAAATCCTGGATTTCCAATTGGTTGGTATGGGAAATTAATAAAACGCGAAAATCTTGAAGATCCAGAATTTACAAACGATTTAGAAGCCTCATCTGCTGAAATTTATGAACTTTATAGAGATATAAAACACGATTATCAACAAAGATTAACAATCTTAGAAATTGACGGAGAAATCACAAACTCAATTGTATACATGATCCCTTTCTTTAATAAAGGAAAGTTTGGAGGAATTTTAGGAGTTGACATTGACTTAAAATATTATAGAAATATGTTGGATGAAATAATTCCCAAAAGCGAAAATTTTATTCTTGTAGATAAAGATGGCAATATATTTTATTCAAGAAAAAAAGAATATCAAAACAAAAATATCAATGAAACACTAAGATATACAGAAGAAAATTTTAATATTTTGTCGAAAACTTCAGAAAATTTATCTATTGACACAGAAACAAAACTAATAGAAAACAATAATCAAAAAGTATTTTTACATAACAAAAAAATATCAATACCAACAATTGATGATAATTTTGCATTAATTTCAATAATACCAACCTCACAACTAAAAATAAATCAACAAAAAAATGAAGCAACAATTATAATAATAACATCGTTATTATTAGCACTATATATAATTTGTTTAATTATAATATCAAAACAAATTGCAAAACCAATAAATACATTAAAAAGTGTAGTAAAACAAATAGCAAGTGGCAATTTTGATTTTAAAATAAACAAAGAAATCAACGATATAGATTCAGCCGAATTTAAATCATTACTACGAGCCCTAGAAAATTTAACAAACTCTCTAAAACAAACAGCTCAATTTGCAACAGAAATCAGAGATGGAAACCTAGATGCAGAATACAAAGTTTCTATTAAAAATAATACAATAGGAACAGCATTGGTTTCAATGCGTGATAGTATGATAGAAGCTAGAAACAAAGAACAAATAAGATTAAAAGAAGAAAAAAGAAATCAATGGGCTACCGAAGGACACTCTGTTTTTAGTGATATTTTACGTAATAATATTTCTGATATCAAAAAACTTAGCAACGAAGTAATCGACAATCTTGTTCCTTACATTGACGTTAATCAAGGAGGAATATTTGTTAAAACAACACTAAACGACGAAGCTAAAACAGAAGTACTTGAACTTTATGGAGTTTTTGCATTTAGCCACCAAATTTTTCACAAAAGAATTTTGCGCCTTGATGAAGGTTTAATTGGTGCGTGCGCTATGGAAAAACATACCATTATACTTAATAATGTACCAGAAAATTACGCAGATATTAGCTCTGGTCTTGGAAAAGCAAAACCAAAAGCAATAATGTTTGTACCTTTGGTTTATAATGATATATTATATGGCGTTATGGAATTTGCATCGTTTAAAGAATTTGAACCTTATAAAATTGCTTTCGTGGAAAGAATTTCAGAAAACGTTGCTTCTACTATTGCTAATGCCAAAATTAATGAACAAACTTCAATTCTTCTTCAACAGTCAAGAGAACAATCTAAACTTATGGAAGAAAAAGAAGCTAATTTGAGAACTGAAATTGAGTCGTTAACAGGATTAATAGAAACTTCACAAAACGAATTGTCTCAAATAGAAAAAGTTCAATTTGCACTTAACAAAACTATTATGAATGCAATTTTTAGTTTAAAAGGCGAAACTTTAGAAGCAAACAGAAAATTTTGTTTGAGATATATGTTGGATGTAAATGATATTAAAAGAAAAAATATATACGAAATTTTACAACTAACACTTACTAAGTATGATGAATTCAAAAAAGTTTGGGATACTGTAAAACAAGGAAGTACAGAAACTTACATTGCTGAATTCAAAATTAACAACAATACTAGAAAAATCAAAAATATACTAGTACCAATTTTTGACTCAGACAATATTCCAGAACGCATTTTGTGTTTAGCTTTTGATGTTACAAATCAAATAAATACAGAAGAAGAATTAAATAGAATGCAAAAACAATATAGCTCTTCGTCAGAAGACACAAAAACACTTAAAAAACAACTTAAACAATTATCAGAAGATGTAGAACAATTAAATAAAGAATTAATGGACTCTAAACGCCAAAATGTTGAAAATAGACAAAAATATGATAAAGCATCTTCAAGCGCTCAATTCTTTAAACGAGAACTTGAAAAACGTATCACTAAATTTAGAAAAATCGAAGCCAATCTAAAAGAAAAAGTAAAATTACTCGAAAATAAATTATACGGTAATCAAGATAATCAAAATCCTGATACCGATGAACAAAGTTCAAATTCAAATGAATAATAATAATTTATAATATGCTTCAAATAACTTTTTTTATTCAAATTTTAATAATTGCATTGTTTAGTCCACATCAAAATATCAATACACAAAATTTTGATTATCAATCAATTATTAAATTTTCACATTATGTTTATTGGCCAGAAGAAAACGAAAATAACAATTTTGTGATTTATATTGCAACTAACAGTGAACAAAAATTTAATGATATTTCTTCATTATTAATTAATCAAAATTTTAATGGAAAAAATATCATTGTTAATCAATATACAGATCAAAGTGATATTTCTAATGCACAAGTTATTTTTATTGAAAAAAACTCTAGCGTAGATTTAAACACTTTCAAAGAAAAAATTGATAAAAAGAAAATATTAACTTTATCAAATGATGAAAATTTATTAAACTATGGATGTATGTTTTACGTAAACCAAAAAGAGGACTATATTGATTATTTGTTTAAAAAGCAAACTATCTTAGACTCTGGGTTATTAATTCGTACTTCTTTGTTAAGTAATAACCATATTTACAATAACGAATAGAATATCAATTAGACAAATATTAAAAAAAATGAACCCTATAGCAAACCTTTCTATCAAACATAAACTTATGGTTGGTTTTATTTCAACCATAATTATTACTGCTGTTTTAATTAGCAGTGTTTCTATTTATTATTTAAGCAATTTTGCCGAAAATGATTTTAAAGAAAAATATAATGATTTCAGTAAATCTATTGGTGAAATGCTTGCTTCTACTATAGAATACAAAAATCCAGTTGAACTTCAAGAAAAAGTTGGATATATAAAAACTCAAAAAGAAATTGAGTTTATTCAAATATATTTTTTAGATGGAACCAAATTTGACAATTATAAATTTGATCAAAATCTTGATTTCAATCCGCCTAATACATTAGACACCATTAATTCTGTTAATATTATTAACGACAAACTTATTATAACAAGAAAAGCTATTAGAGATAATGAAACATTGGGAACTATTTATTTAGAAATTTCTACAGAAAAACTTCATTATCAAAAATTAAGATGTATTGGTGCTATTATTGTTGTAGGATTATTAATCACTCTTTTAATTATTGTATTATTCATTAGACCATTCTCTAAAACTCTAAGTAAAAAAATTATTGAACTTACAGATTTTATTAAATTAACTAACAAAAATAAAGATTATAGTCAACAAATTGAAATTCCAGAAAATAATGATGAAATTGCTGATTTATACAAAGAATTTGGCAAAATGATGACTTTAATCAATAAAACTAAAAAAGAAAGAGAAAACGCTATAAACTTAGAAAAATCGACAAATGAAATTTTCCTTAAAGTAAATATGTCATCTTTTGATGCTATTATTATTACTGATGAAAAACTTAAAATAAAATCTATTAACAAAGCAGCTGAAAATCTTTTCGGATACAAATCTGACGACATTATTAATTCGTCTATACAAAACACTATTATTCCTAAAGAAGAAATTGACTCTTTCGAAAACGAAATTAATAAATATCTAACCACTGGAACTTGTAAATTTACTAATGGTTCTTTCGAAATGGTTGGATGCAAAAAAAATAATGATAAATTCTTTGCTGAAGTTTCAGTTACAAACTATACTACTGAAACTGTTAGAGGTTGTGCTATTACAATTAGAGATATTACGGCTAGAAAACAACGAGAAAAAGAACTTGTTGAAGCAAAACAAAAAGCTGAAGAATCAGACAAATTAAAATCTGCTTTCTTAGCTAATATGAGTCACGAAATCAGAACTCCAATGAATTCTATAATTGGTTTTTCTGAATTATTAGCTAAACCTGGTAATTTTGACAAAAACAAAGAAAAATATCTAAACTTTATTATCAATAGTGGTAAAAGCTTATTAAATCTTATCAACGATATTATTGATATTTCTAAAATTGAAGCAGGACAACTTAAAGTTAAAATTAGGAAAACTGCTTTAAACCCTATTATGAACGAAATTTATATTTCACAATATCAAGTTAATGATATCAATAACAAATCGTTTGAATTTAGAATGAAAAATGCAGTTGAATCAGACGATTTTAACATTGAAACCGACCCATTTAGACTTAAACAAATTTTAAACAACCTTATTGGTAATGCAATGAAATTTACCGAAAATGGGTTTATTGAATTTGGATACAGATTTTCTAATCCAGAAGAACTGCTTTTTTACGTTAAAGATACTGGTGTAGGAATGCCAAAAGATAAAATTGATATTATTTTTGAACGTTTTGGTCAAATTGAACAAAAAGACGATAAAAATCAACAAGGCACCGGTCTTGGATTAGCTATTTCTAAAAAACTTTCAGAACTTTTAGGTGGTAAAATGTGGGTTGAATCTGAAGAAGGTAAAGGTAGCACTTTCTATTTTACATTGCCTTACGAGTCTGATTTAAATACAGCTGACGAATATGGAGCTGCTTTCTCTGATACAAATACTTTAAGTTTAAAAGGGAAAAATATCTTAGTAGCTGAAGACGAAGACATGAATATTGCTTTTATGAAAGAAGTTCTTGATGAAACTGAAGCTAATGTTCTTTGGGCTAAAAATGGTAAAGAAGCTGTAGATATTGCCAAAAACAATTCTGAAATTGATCTTATTCTTATGGACATTAAAATGCCTATTATGAATGGTTACGATGCAACCAAAGCTATTAGAGAATTTAATAAAAAGGTAGTTATTATAGCACAAACAGCTTACGCTTTAACTGATGAAAAAGATAAAACTATTGAAGCTGGTTGTAATTATTATTTAACTAAACCAATAGATATTAATTTATTAATGAAAATTCTATATGGATTTTTAAATAAAAAATAATAGGTTATATGTTTTTATAACATCAAAAATTAAAAAATAAAGAGATAATGAAAAACATTATCTCTTTATTTTTTGATAATTTAAAACTTGATTATTATACTACCTAAATTTTATATTATAATTGTTGTCAGAGATTTTTTTTAAACAACATTTTAAGAATTAATATTAGGTTATTATTTAACCAAAACAATCTTTAAACATCTAATTTTCAAACAAATAATGTTATAATCGGTTTATCAACAATCTTATTTTACACCAATTTTATTACATTCCATATTTAGTAATAGTTTCATCATCAGGCATCCAAACTGAGCCATACAAATCGAGTTGATCTAAATGGCGATTTATGTCGTCTGCATTTAGCATACGAAGTTTTACTGTTCGTTTTCCCAATAAATTGCGATATACAGTTAATAAATATTTGCCATCTGGTGAAAATACAGCTGAAGAAACTTTCCCATCATGATTAAATTTCATAATGTCCTTACCATCAAATGTCCATAAACTTGCATTTCCATCGTCAGATGTTGTTACAATATATTGTCCATCAGGAGAAAATACTGCTGAATTTACTTGGTTTTCATAACCTCTAAATGTAATTTGAATATTTCCAAATTTATCCCAAAGAACTGCACTTTTATCCGATGAAGTAGAAATAACATACTGTCCATCAGGTGAATAATTCACAGAATTTACTTTCCCATCATGTCCAACAAAAGTTCTAATTATATCACCATTTATATCATGAATAACAACCTTACAATCACAACCTCCTGTAACAAAAGACTCTCCATTTGGCGAAAATGCTACTGAGGTGATACACCCCGAATGTCCATAACATTTTATTTGTGTTTCTAATTCTAAATTCTTGATTATTATTGTACTATCATCTGAAACTGAAACTATATATTTGCCATTTGGCGAAAATATTGCATCATTTACAGAACCATTATGTTGCAATAATATTTCTTTTAATTGACCATCAATATTCCACAATCTCGCTGTTCCGTCAACAGATGAAGTAACAAGTAATTGTCCATCAGGAGAGAAATGTGCAGTATTTATTGTTGCTGAATGTCCTACAAATTCTGAAATTTTTTCTCCTGTTAAATCCCAAAGTTGAGCCACTGTATCTTGAACAACCAACAAATTTAGTCCATTGGGAGAAAAACATGCAAAGTTGACATTTTTGGCTCCTTGATATGTTTCAAATCTCTTTCCTATGCTCCAAGTTCTTATTGTATTATCACTTCCCACTGTTACAATAGATTGATTATCTGGTAAAAATCTAGCAGAAAAAACATTACTATTATGTCCTTTCAATTGTTTAGTAATTTCTCCTGAAATATCAAAAACTTTAACAGTATGATCTCGCGACGATGTTATTACCATATTTCCATCAGGTGAAAAATATGCAGAATTTAACCAATCTGAATGTCCTGAAAATACAACTAATTCATTTCCGTCTAAATCCCACAATCTTGCTTTATGATTTTTGTTTAATCGATCATTGCTTGCTGTTAACAAATATTTGCCGTCTGGTGAAAATTGTACTGAAATTAATATCGAATTGGCAAATCGTGAATCTTCGTTAATGGTTATTGTTTGTAATAAACGACCTTCTATCGTCCATATTTTTGCGGTATTATCTCCACTTGCTGTTGCAATCATTGTTCCATCAGGCGAAAAACATGCACTATAAACTTCATCATCGTGTCCTGATAATGAAGAAATTAAAGTTCCATCTATATTCCAAACCTTAACGTTTCCATCACTTCCTGCAGTTAACATTTTTGATGCATCTGACGAAAATTCTACACTACGAATCAAGGCTTTATGTCCATTAAGTTGTAATTTTTCGGTTCCATTGATATCAAAAATTCTAACTATACTATCTTCTGATGACGTTATTATTAATGAATTGTCTAACGACATTGATGCTGATATTATCTCTTTAGGATGTGAAATATTCAAAATTTCTTTTCCTTCAACTTTTAAAATATGTAAATTATATTTATTTAAATCATAATTTCTTTCAAATGTTAATATATATTGAGCATTGTTTGATATTGTTGCTGTTACAATTTTTTCTTTAAGCTGTGATGAAATATTATAAAAAATGTCTGTATTATAAAATGAATTTAATAATGCACTATAAGCCTGTCTATTAGAAGTATCAAGTTGAACGGCTTTTTGTGCTAATCTTAAACTAAATGTTGGATCTGTTTCTAATTTTTGAAATGCAAATGTTGACAATATATTACTACGCGCTGATTGTGAATTTTTTTCTGAATTTTCTTTTAGTGAAAATGCTAAAAATACAAATCCTAAACTCAAAATTGCTAAAACAATACATGTCCAAAAATATGTTGAATTACGTTTTTCTTTAATGGGGTTAACTTTTAAATCTTCTTTATTTTGTTGATTTTCAGAGGATAAACTTTTATTATATTTTTGTATAAAATCTAAAAATTCATTTAATATTTTTTTGTCAAAAGCTTGATAATATTCTTGTCCTAAAATTGTAACTGATTTTGACAAAATTCCTCCTTGTTCTAAAACTTGAAGTGTCTCTGGCAATATTCCTTGACGAATTAAGGCTGAAATTTTAAATGCTGGTGTTGTTATTGTATTGTTTACAATGATTTCTGAATTTATAAAATGTTGAATTTTTTCAATTTGACTTTGATTATTTATTGAATTTATAATAGAAATAAATCTCGTATTTTCTAAATAATTATAATTAATTATATCATCAATCGACAATTCTGATATATTATTTTGAGAAGCATATTCTCGCAATGAAAATACTTCTTGTCTTAATTCTCCTATATTTACGTTATTATTTTCATATAAATTATTATCAATAAGATAATTAATTACATTTTCTGAAAATTTAATAATCTTAATATTTTGTAATGGGAAATTAGCAAGACAATCAAATAATTTTATAGCTTGTTCTTTTTTAAATGGTAATAATTCTAATGAATTGTTTATAATATTTGAAAAAATAGAGCCACAACCTACCAATGATTTAAATAAACTTTTTTCTATTACAAACAAAAATCCAACATTCAATTTTTCATATATCATTGTCATTCCTTCTTTTGAAAGTTTATTTTCTATTTCACCCATCATCATTTTTTGAAGTTGGATATTAAATTTTTCAGGAATGTCACCATATACTATAGAAGAAAGACTTTCAATAAAATTGGTTCGAATTTGTTCTGGATATGTGAAAAAATTTTCAAAATTGTCAAACACTACATAAATTCTTTTAGCTGATTTATATCTTGCTTGAATTTTTTTGGAAATAAACCACAAAGAATCATCATTTTTAAAAGAAACATCTAAATATGATGGCTCTTTTACATTTGGCAATAAAAAATCTACTAGTTGTTGCTCTATATTAGGCAATTGCGAAGAATATACAGGCAAATCAAATTTAAAAGATACTACATTTTTACTATTTAATCGTTCTGTATTTAATATTCCTGCATTTATTAATGAAGTTTTGCCAACTTTGGGAGATGAATATAAAACTGAAATTGTTTCTTGATCTAACAAATAACTTAATTGTCTTATTTCATCTTCACGTTCTGAAAAATATAAATAATCTGTTGATTGATAAGGTTTTAAACCTAAATAAAAATTGTTTTCCATTACAAATACATTTGATTTCCAAAAAGTCAAATTTAAATAACTAATTTGAAAATAAAAAGTATTATATCATTTTTTTTATAAAAATTTTAATATTATTTATAGTATCTCTGGTTTTAAAATTCTTTTTCCGTCAATTATTGAATAATAATTTCGTTGTTTTTCAAATCCATTTTCTAAATACAAAATTTCACATTCTGAAATATATTTTTGAGCAGTATCATTTCTATCTGGAGATATGGTTTTTATTAATGATAATCTTCCATTTTCGTCATAATTTAGAGATTTGTACAATACAGTATTCCAAATTTTTTCTGAATAATCCCACGACAATTTGGTCTCAGATATTCGTTTATGAAGTTTGTATTGATATATATTTTTTGATACTTGAATCCAATTATTATTTCCCTCTGAATATATATATCCAATTATCTGTAATGTATCTTTTTCATTGTTATAAAAAAAAGAATCTCGTTCTAAGGGAATTAAATTTCCTTTACTAAATACACTAGGAAATAAAAATTCTTTCATAACTAACAATCCTTTTGAATTATAACTACTTTTTTGTTGAGAACTAATTACCCAATCTGACAAATTTTTATTCCAAGAAAAAAAATCTTGAGACAAAAGATAATGAGCTGAATTAAAATACGCTACAACTTTTTGAACTTCTGCAACTACAATCGTTGAACTATCTGCAACAATTTGAGACGAAGGCCCTTGTGATTTTTCACTATTTTCTAAGTTAGACGTATCACATGACAATAATATTAATGCCAAAAATGAAATAAAACAAAATAATTTTCTCATACTAAATTCAAAACAAGATTTTCTTTATCCGTCTAATTCTATTGGTTGACATCCGTATCTATTTATTAATACATTTGCAAATCTTCTACAATAATCTATGTATCTTTTATATAAATCTAATCCTGTTTCATAATGAAAATCTTCATCTTTGATACAAGAAGTACTCAATCCAACATAATTATTTTCTACTATAAAAGCCATACGTGGAATTTTTGCATTTTCTTTTAATAAAAATTCATAAACTCTAGCAATATTATTTTTTGACAATATACAAAGCGACGAATCTGCTACTACATATTCATTTTCTTCAACATAATTTATTCTTATACTTATTCCCCAATCGTAAATTTCCCAACTATCTTTACCATTGCGAATTATATTAACATCATAGCCTAATTCGGTTAATATTTGTTCCACTTTTTTGGAGGTATCGCATGGTATAAATAATTTTCCTTCAAAATCTTCTTTATCCATTTTTACTCCACAATATGGACAATATCCGCCTTGAAAATCGTTTTCTGTAACAAGATTGCTACATGAATGACAACGAACTGAATATACTCGATTTATATTGTTAAATTCATCTAACGTTTTACGTAAATATGTCCAAGGCAAAGCAAATCCTAAATTTTGACCTGCTGCAACTATAAATGTGTTAACACCAACTACATACCCTTCTAAATTGATTAATGGACCACCTGAATTTCCAGGATTTATGGCTGCATCGGTTTGAATATAATCTATACCATCTTGTTTTCTATAAGCTTTTGATATTATTCCTTTGGTATTTGTATATTTTAATCCAAAAGGATGTCCTACTGCTATAATAGGCTCTCCATCATGTAGTTCTAATTCTTGGGGCGCTATTTCTAATTCTGAAAATATTATGTCGTTTGGTTTTTCTATAAATGCTAAATCATAAAGTGGATCTACATATAATACTTTGGCTAATCGTTTTTTAAAATTACATCCATTTATTACTACTTCGCGACAACCTTGAACCACATGACGATTTGATACTATACAATTATATGTATTTAAACAGAATCCAGTTCCTAATCCCCATGGAGTTTGAATTCTTATCACTGCATTTTCTATTCTTTCGGTAAGTTGAGTCATTTTTTATTAATAATTATAGTTCAACTAATTAGGAATATTCAATGTTGAAAATTCTCTTAAAAATGTATATGAAAAATCAGACATTGAACCAAAATCTAAATTTGCTGTATTAAATATTAATTCTGGATATTCTTTTGAATATTTTTTTACAATATTTCCTATTGAATCTGATATTTTTATTGCATTCAATTTCTGATTTGAAAAATTATAAAATTCATTTACAAATCCTATTCCCTTAAAATATTCTGGATTTAATACTTTCCAAAATACTAATAATAAATCTTGCGCTATTGCTGGCATTCCATGATGAACATTATTTAATCCTACAATATATTCGCACATAACTATCACTAAATCATCTCTATTGGCATCTAAACAAATATCTATCAATGATATATGTTGAACAATAGACGTCGACATTTCTTGGAATGTCATGTAACTAATTTCAGGAAAAACTGCATGAACTTTATAAATAGATTTTTTAATTTCTTCATCTGTCATTGCATATATTTTCCTAATCATTGTTAACATTTTAAAATTGATTTCAGGCGCATTTGACTCTTGTGGTTTATATTCTGTTGCATAAACTGCATAAATACGTCGAATATCATTTAATAATGTTCCTTCTGGTGAAATTAGGTATAGTATTTTAAATAATAATCGTAATATTATATATGTTTTTGTTGAATCTTTTTCTGTTGTTTTTAACAAGTTTTCTGTTTCTAAAATCCAATTTTTTAAATATTTTATTTTAATATCAACTTCTTGTTGTGGTAATTCTATAATATTATCAATATCAATAGCTTTAAGAGATGGAAATTCTTCAACTAAAACATCATCAACAGAATCCGCAGAAATGGCAATTTCTGACAACATTTCATTAAATGCTGCTGGCGACATATCTTGGATTGGACATCTTTGACGTAATGATATAATATTATTTTCAATTGCAAATTTACAATATGCAAATTCACTATTTTTTGTTAACAAATATCGCATTAATGCTACATTTAATTCTGTATATTCTGCAACATCTGCCCATGTAAAAACTTCTGAATCTGTTATTGCACCTCTAACAATTTTTGAACCTTGTATTAATTCAAATGTAAATATTTGTTTATCTTCATAAATTGTTATTGTAACAGCAGGTCCTCCTTGTTTTCTCATATATTCAAAAAAATAAATATATGCCTCTTTACAATTTCCTTCTTTGTATAGTTCTGAAGAACAATTTCTTAACAGAACCATTTCATCTGTTTCGTCAGACTCTGCAAATCTTCCAAATTTTACTTCAGGAGGGTTTACTGTTGACAAACGTCCACCACATTTATTTATTAAATTTGTTATAAAATTCATTTTTTACGTGTTTTGTTTGTTGGTGTATTATTTTTTTTAACAGAAAATCCAAATCTTCCTATTTCGTATCCTAAATTATAATAAAATCCATGACTATATACTGCTAAATCAGCTTTATAGAGTTGAAGTGCTCCTGTTTTTGGATCTATTAATTTATCTGATACATCAACGGCATCAACTTTGGCTAATATCATATCGTGACTTCCCAATTCTATTATTTTGTCAACTGTACATTCTATATTTACAGGACTTTGTGATATTATTGGACAATCACTTGTTTCGGCTTTTTCGGCTGTTAATCCAGTTTCTAAAAATTTATCATAATCTTTTCCTGATTTTACGCCACACCAATCTGCTATTTTAGCAAGTTTTGTGGTTACTAAATTTACAACAAATTTACCTTTTTCTACTATCATTTTGTGCGAAAATCTTTCTTTTCGTACTGAAATACTTAACATTGCAGGATCACTACATATTGTTCCTGCCCATGCTACAGTAATTATATTTGTTTTTTCGCCCATTGTTCCACAACTAACCATTACAACGGGAACTGGATTTAGCATTGTTCCGGGTTTCCAAACTTGTTTTCCGTTCATCTGTCTCCTTTTCTTTTTTCTACGAAGATACTAAAAAAATGTCAATGTTTTTATGTTTTTTAGGGATTTTTTATTTGTTTTTTTAAAGATTTTATAAATCTATTTTTCATATATTGTTATATCTTCATGTTTTTCAAAAAAGTATTATATTTGCAAATATAAAAATCAAGTTGAAACCTTAATTTTTTTTAATTTGAATTATGACTAAAAGTATTCCATACGGCATAACTGATTATGATAGAATAGTCAACGAGAATTATTATTATGTTGATAAAACTGATTTTATTCCTATGATAGAAAAATCAGACTCGTTTTTTACCTTTTTACGTCCTCGTAGATTTGGTAAAACATTGTTTCTTGCCACGTTAGATGCTTATTACAATATAAAATATAAAGACAAATTTGATTTATATTTCAAAGATAAAAAAGTTTATTCTCAACTAACGCCAAAACGAAATTCATATCTTATTATGAAATTCGATTTTTCTAAGGTTGACAATAATATTGAGAGAGTTTATGAGTCGTTTAATTCAAGAATACTAGAATATTTAAGATTTTTTATTAAATTCAATCAAGATTTATTACCATCAGAAACATTAGAAAAATTTGAAAATATAAAAAAATGCGATGATGCTTTAGACTATGTATTAACTCAAACAAAATTAACAAATCAAAAAGTCTATTTAATTATCGATGAATACGATAATTTTGCAAATTCACTTTTAAGTAGAAACGAAAATGATTATA
>JAKSUC010000159.1 GCA_024413595.1 Bacteroidales bacterium | reverse complement strand
TATAGTATCTTTCTTTATTTCTTCCACTAAAAAAAGTTTTTCCTCTCTTGTGTCTTACTTTTTTTTATGTGAAAAAAAAGTAAAATGTAGAGACGTGGTGCACCGCGTCTCTACTGCTTAGGCTAAAAAATAAGAGTTTATGGCTAAAATTCTAATGGCTATCGCCTTCAGAATTTTTTAACGCCATAAACTCTTATTTTTTTTAACGCCACGCAACAATGCCGCCGAGTATCTGGGTAATTTATCTGGTTTGCTCTTCTATGTATTTATATATAAATCAAAAAAAACAATCAAAAATATTCAATTATTTTTATGGAATTTATATAAATTTGCAACCATATAGCTAATTAAATATTTATATTATGAAAGAAAATAGAAAATTAAAATTGAAAGGGGTAAAATTATTAGCCCTATTTACACTATTATTTAGTACCGCAAATACATTTGCGCAAAATACTATTAAAAAAGATGATATTATATATAATATCACAAATAGTACTATGGGAAAACAACAAGTTGAAGTGGGTGATAATAAAAGTTGCACACTTGAAGAAGTTATAATTCCTGAAAGAGTCTGGAAGAACGGGATATCTTATAATGTTACGCGTATTGGGAATAAAGCTTTTTATTGTAATAATTATTTAACTTCAATCACCATTCCAAGTTGTGTTGATAGTATTGGAAAATATGCTTTTAATGGATGTTATAGATTAACCTCAATCTCAATACCATATGGCGTTAAGAGTATTGAAGATTACGCTTTTAGGCAATTATATATAACCTCAATAAAAATTCCCAAAACCGTTACGAGTATTGGAACAGGAGCTTTTGTAGAATGTGAAAAATTAACCTCAATTACGGTAGATAATAATAATACTAAATATGAGTCGCCTACTGGTAGTAATGCAATTATAGATAAATCAACTAATACACTTATTGCAGGTTGTTGTAATACTATAATTCCAAAAGGCGTTAAGGTTATTGGAAATATTGCTTTTGATGGTTGTAAAATAACCTCAATCTCCATTCCAAATGGTGTTGATAGTTTAGTTTGGAGTTGTTTTGGCAATTGTAAAAGTTTAAAAACAGTTACCATTCCAAAGAGCGTTAAGAGTATTGGTGATTATGTTTTTGCTTATGATTATGATTTGGAATCAATCCAATTAAATTGGGATGAGCCAATAGAAATTAATACATCTTGTTTTGAAAGGATTGAATTATCAGAACTTACTTTATACGTACCAAAAGGCAAAATAAGTAATTATGAAAAAGCAGATGTTTGGAAAGACTTTGGTAAAATTTTAGAAAGTTCATTTGAATATGAAGGTATATGGTATAATATTACAGATTTAGTTAACAAAACAGTAGAAATAGAAGATAATAAAAGTTGCAAACTAAAGGAAGTTGAAATTCCTGAAATTGTTGAATATAATGGCGTTGAATTTACTGTTACGAGTATTGGAGAGTCTGCTTTTGCTGGTTCTAGTTTAGAATCAATAGTAATTCCAAAGAGCGTTAAGAGTATTGGAGATGATGCTTTTGCTGGTTGTAGCAAATTAACCACAATCAAATTAAATTGGAATAATGATATATTAGCATTTAATTCAAAATGGGGTATTGATTTAAATAAAGTTACTTTATACGTTCCTAAAGATATAGCAGATAGTTATAAAACAAAAGGTTGGGAATGTGATAATATTAAAAAAATGCTTAAAGTAACCCTTTCTGTTAATGATGAAAAATGTGGAAAAATAAAAGGTAATGAAAATGTAATATCAGGTGAAACAGAAATTTATACTGCAATTCCAAACACTGGTTATCATTTTGTAAAATGGGAAGGTGTAAGTAATACAGAAAATCCACTAGAAATAAAAGTTGATAATAATTTTGAATTAAAAGCAATATTTGCAATAGACCAACATGCAATAGCACTAAGTGGCGATAATGGAACATTATCTGGAAATGGAACTTATAATTATGGTGAAATAGTAACTATCGAAGCAAAACCAAACGATGGTTATCATTTTATTAAATGGAGTGATAATAACACAGATAATCCACGAGAAATAATAGTTACCAAAGATTATAATCTAACAGCAACATTTGAACAACACATATCAGAACTTATAAATATGCCTGTCACATGTACAGAAGACGGTTTAAAAGATGGTTCAAAATGTTCAGTATGTGGTGTTATATTAAAAGAACCAGAAACCATAAAAGCATTAGGTCACACCTACGGAGACCCTACATTTATATGGACAGAAGATAAAACTTCTGTAGAAGGTGTTATTGTTTGTGGAAATGATAAATCTCATACATTATCTGGTGGTAGTAAAGAAATTTCAACTGATACTACAAAAGCAACTTGCACCGAAAAGGGTAAAATTGTTTATTCTGCTACTGTAGAAATTAATGGAACTAAATACACACCAAAAGAAACTGTTGAAATTCGAGCTCTTGGTCATAGTTATGGAGCTCCAGTATTTACTTGGACTGATTATACTAAAGCAGTTGCAACATTTACATGTGAAAGAGGTGATACAACAATAACTGTTGAAGGTAAAATTACATCAGAAAAAACCGTTGAACCTACTGCAACTCAAAAGGGTAAAATGGTTTATACTGCAACATTCGAGTTTAATGGTAATAAATTTACCGATAAAAAAGAACAAGATCTTGACCCAACACCAACCAACGAAATATCTCAAACTTCACAATATAAAGTTTGGGGATATAATGGTGTTGTCTACATTGAAACCGAAATCACCGATAGTCAAGTAAATATCTTTGACTTAAATGGACGCTTAATCAAATCTCAATCTTTAACCAACTCTCATACTGAAATTACTATTAATAAAAAAGGTGTGGTAGTGGTTGTTATTGATAATATAAGTTATAAGGTAGTATTGTAATTTTTTGTCTATATTTAATATTAAAGGCGAACAGAACACTGTTCGCCTTTTTTGTTATAGTATCTTTCTCTTCTCCCACAAAAAAGACAATTATTTTAGTTATCATGAGCATATCTAAAGAATCTATTTTATTTTCCACTCATAATTTATAACAAAAAAAACATCGCTCTAACCCTCAATCTCACACGCACATGAATTAACAACCGAAAAAAACTTCAAAAAAACCTCAAAAAAAATTTGGAGAATACTAAAAAAACATCTTACCTTTGCACCCGCAAAACAGAAAAGACACGCACATTGAAAGTCTCAAGAAA
>JAKSUC010000158.1 GCA_024413595.1 Bacteroidales bacterium | reverse complement strand
TACATGGCTATGATGCTTATAAATCATTATGTGTTTTATTGATTTGTTTTTATCGGAGCAGTGATGCTTTATCAGATGTTTTTCAAGGAATGTTTCAACAACACGAACGTCTTGATATAGCAGGAAAATCTCTCTTTTTTAGAAATGGATTTATTTTTGTTGGCTTTACGATTGCATTATTGTTGACTCATGAATTGCTACTGTCCTTGATAATCATGAATGTATTGTCTTTTGCTTTTGTTTTCGGTTTTGATTTTTTGTTGAGCCGATATTTTAGCAAAATTAAAGCCTTTCATTTTTCGTTTAAACAGATTAGAGGTTTATTGATTGAGAGCAGCCCACTGTTTATCAACGCTTTTATGTTAGTGTCAATTTATAATCAGCCTAAGTATGCTTTAGATAATTTATTTGAACGAGGCCTTCTTGAAGTTGGAATTCAGACTGACTTCAATATTTTATTTATGCCAGTCTTTGCTATGAATTTAACGATGATTTTCTTTAGACCTATGATGACACAAATGGCAATTTTCCTTGAAAAAAAAGAGTATGAATCTTTTGTTCAATACCGTAGGAAACTTTTACAAATGCTTGTTATTATCTCATTTTTGATTTTGGCAGTTGTGTCTGTAATTGGTGTTCCCATTTTAAATGTTGTCTATTCAACAAATTTAAATAAATTCATATTTGCATTTATTATATTGATGATTGGAGGAATAGCGAGTACCTTTGCAACAGTGTGTGACAATATTCTAACTGTTTTACGCAAGCAAAAACTATTAGTGATTTCTTTTGCGAGCGGATTCTGTGTATCTTATTTATCAGCAAATCCACTAGTAGAACATTATGGTATTTATGGGGCTTCAATTTCATTCACATTATCTATGTTAACGTGGTTATTTGTATCACTGATTATCTATTTTAGAGCAAAAGATTCATATAAGGAGAAAAAATGAAAATAGAAAAAATATTTTTATTCTTAGCTGTTCCATGTATTGCACTGTTTATGTTCCTAATGCCTGTCACCGAGGCGCCAGATGAAGGAATGCATGCTAGCATGGCATGGAATATTTTTTATGATAACAGTAAAACTTTTGAGTGGTTAAAACTTCACCAAACCGATGTTATTAACAATGAATCTCCAGCTCCTGCAGATGTTAATAAAGGTAAGTACATTAAGTTTTTTACTGAAAAAAAAGATTTTTCATCAGATGTATTTAGTCCCAAATTCTCGATTAAAAGTATTATACATTTGCCACAAGCTATTGGAATGTTAATAGGAAAGGCTATTTATCCATCCTTAGGGGTTATAATGACATGCGGGCGTTTATTTAATGCACTTGTATATATTATTGGTATTTATTTTTTGATTAAGTTTTTGCAAGCTGGTAAATTGACAATGCTTTTTATTTCACTGTTGCCAATGATGTTACAGCAAGCCGCTTCTTTATCATATGATGTTTTAAATTATGTTATAATAGCTGCATTTTTTGTCTTTTATGTTAATTTATTCTCTGATCGTAAATTTTCCAATAAAAGATTCATAGAATTAATTATCTTAGTTTTTGCTTTATGGGGAAGCAAGAGCAATAATTTATTATTACTTCCATTTCTAGCAATGATTGATTTTGAATTTGAAGGTGTATTGACAATATTAAATCCAATTTATGAATTCTTAAAAAAATATCGAAAATATTTTATAATTGCTGTTGTTTTATTGGGAGTAGTTGGATTATATTTTTTCCTAAAATCACGTGGTGGAACACAACACTTTATTTGGGCTATGTTTAATACTTTTTTCTTAAATCAAGAAAATGGTCACTTAAACACATTCTTAACAATTGGAATTTTTGGGTACTTTGGCTGGTTAGCTGTTGCTTTACCATTGTGGTTGATTTTTATCGATATTGCAGTATTGATTATTATTTTCTTTAGTGAGGATTTTCAGGCGACTAAACTTGAGGGGAATGCCTCAGCATTAGTTTTCCCATTACAAGTTCTAGCAATTGTTGTTGGTATGTATTTTGCATGGACTCCACATATTTTAGGACCCAATGCAAATATTTCACAAGGTGCACAGGGGCGTTATTTTACTCCATTTTTAATTTATTTAGCGCCATTATTTAGTATATACAAATCAAAATTTGACATTAAAATGGAACAAAAATCAATTATTAAACTATCAATAATCATTATCTTAATTAATGTCGCAGTATCATTTGCTGTTTTATGGGCTTACTATTGGGTATGAGACCTTACTAATAGCAATTATAAAATTTAATATTTTTTGTATGAGGAGAAAAAAATGAAGTTTTCAATTATTGTACCTGCATATAATGTGGCACAATATATCGAAGAGTGTGTGGAAAGTGTTCTAAATCAAGATTATGATAACTATGAAGTTATTGTTGTTGATGATGGAGCAACTGATGAAACACCTCAAATCATTGATAATCTTGCCAAAAAATCTGAAAAAGTTATAGCACTTCATAAAGAAAATGGTGGCGCATCAAGTGCACGTAATCAAGGAATTCAGGTATCAAGTGGTGATTATGTACTCTTTTTAGATGGAGATGACTTTTGGACATCAAAAAGCTTTTTATCATCACTTGAAGCTGTGTTGACAACAAATGAGATGGATGTCATTATATTTCCTTATACAGAATTATATGATGATAAAAAATTAACGCATCACTATAGTAAAAGTTCTGGAAATTATATAGAAGATGCGGCATCAGGTCTTTTTAATGGTCCAAATTGGAATAAGTGCATTAAGAAAAGTTGTATTGATGACAATCAATTATTATTTGATACATCTTTGGTTGCCGAAGACTGTATATGGGGAGCCAATCTTCTAAAAGTAATAGATACGTATGAAATACTTGATATTCCTCAATATATGTACCGTCAAAATAGGGTAGGAAGTTTAACGAATGTTGTTAAAGAAAAAAATGTTCTCGATATTTTAAAGAGTATTTCAATTGGCCTTGATAATATCGAAAAATTTCCATCTGAAAAACAGGAAGCATTAAAAATCTATTTTGCAATTTCATATATTTCAATTTTGCCGTTTGTTCATTTATATAAAAGCAACTTTGATATTAAAAATTATTTAACAAATTATGAATATTTGTTACAATATTCAAAACAGATTAAGAATAAAACTTTTAAATATACTGGCTTGGTGGCAAAAGGGATAGGAGTAGAAAAGGCAGCTGTTTTATTTAATAAGTTACTTGGTCTGTATAAAAAGTTTAAAAAGTT
>JAKSUC010000157.1 GCA_024413595.1 Bacteroidales bacterium | reverse complement strand
CAAAAATTGCTTTTTTTATTTACAAGAAAACAACAAAAAGAGGAACGTCCATATAGTTTTTTACCTTATCATTATGGATGTTTTTCGTTTACTGCCAACAATGATATTCAAGTTTTAATAAAAAACGGTTATTTATTAAAATTAAAAGATAATAACGATAAAGATTATTATAAGATTAATAGCGAATTTAGTAATTATATTTCAGAATTAAATCTTTTTGATCAAGGATATTTACGAAACATAAAAAAAGAGTTTTCTAATTTTTCTCAAGAAGACATAATTAGATATACATACGAAAATTATCCATTTTTTGCAATTAATAGTAAAATAGCCAAAGATATTTTAACTGAAGAAGGGTTACAAAAAGTGGAAAAACAAAAAAGACATATACCCGAAACTCAATTATTTACTATTGGTTATGAAGGTTTGTCTTTAGAAGAATATATCAATAAGTTATTAATAAATGATGTAAGACTTTTGTGTGATGTGCGAAAAAATGCTTATAGTCAAAAATATGGATTTTCTAAGGCTGTATTGGCTCAAGCATGTGAAGGTGCAAATATACATTATGAACATATTCCCGAATTAGGCATTGTTTCTGACAAAAGACAAAATCTTCAAACTCAAAAAGATTATGATATTTTGTTTGAAGAATATGAACGTACTACTCTTAAAGATAATAATGATGCTTTATTAAAAGTTCGTGATTTTATTAATAAATATGGACGTATTGCTTTAACTTGTTTTGAAAAAGATCCTAAACAATGTCATCGTTCGCGTGTGGCTAAGGCTTTAATTAATCTTCCTGATATTGATTATACTCTTAAAGAATTATAATATGGCTTTAACTAAGGTTCTTATTACTGTAATGACTTATCCTACTCTGTCTGAAAAACATTTTGAAACTGTTTGCACTGCGGGGTTTAGAGAAGATGGTTCTTGGATTAGAATTTTTCCTGTTCCTCATAGGTTGTTACCAGATATTGGTAAATATTCTAAATGGCAATGGATTGAAGCTGATTTAGAACAAAATCCTAATCACGACGATAGACCAGAAAGTTTTCATATTAAAAACATTGACTCTTTAAAATTACTTGAACGCATTGATATAAAAGGCAAGCCTGATTGGGGATTACGTCAAAATTGGGTTAATAAAAATAAGGTGATATATAAATCTATGACTGAATTATTATCACTTACTAAAGCAAATAAAATATCGTTGGCTGTTTTAAAGCCTTCTCGTGTTGTTGACGTTATTTGCGAAAAGGAAGATATGCAATCTTATTTTGAAAAACTTAATCGTTTAAAACAAAAATATGATGCTAATATGAGTCAACTTAGTTTGTTTGAAACTCAAGAAGAACGTGATTATCATTTTAAATTTGCTGAAAAAATACCATATAAATTTAGATATGTATTTTATACTGAAGGTGACGAAAAACCAAGAAAGTTGATGATTGAAGATTGGGAAATTGGTCAATTATATCGTAATAATATTAATAGTGGTAAATCTGAAGAAGAGGCTTGTAATATTGTTAAAGATAAATATTTGAAGTTAGCCAACGAAAATAATATACATTTTTTTATGGGTACTTCGTATCAATGGCAGAAAAAAAATGCTCCTGATCCTTATTTGATTATAGGCGTGTTTTTTCCTCCTAAACATATTCAAATGCCACTTTTTTAATTAATAAATAAACCCAAGTATCAAGCAAAGTACTTACTACTCACTACTTGCTACTTACTACTAAAATAACCATGACAAATAATACACAAAAAGCTCTTATTACAGAGCAAACATTAAATAAAAAAGTGTGGCAGTTAGCCACTGTTCTTTCGGGTCAAGGTATTGGTTTTACTGATTATATCACTCAACTTACTTATCTTCTTTTCTTGAAAATGGATCAAGAAAAGGTTGATTTTTTTGATGAAACATCGGCTATTGATGTTGAATTTAGTTGGAATAATCTTAAGGCGTTAGATGGTGAAAAACTTCTTGAAAAATATGAAGAGACTTTAGCTACTCTTTCTGACCCTGATAATAATAGTATCAATCCTCTTGTTAAAGCTATTTTTACTAAAGCCGTTAACAAAATTGATAAACCTGTTTATCTAAAAAAAGTTATCGACATGATAGACGAAAACAATTGGCTGTCGATAGAAGAAGATCAAAAAGGTGCTATTTATGAAGGTATTCTCGAAAAAAATGGACAAGATAAAAAATCTGGTGCTGGTCAATATTTTACACCGCGTCCATTAATTTCGGCTATTGTAGATTGTATTAATCCAGACATCAATAAAAAAGAAACTATAATTGACCCAGCATGCGGAACGGCTGGTTTCTTAATTGAGGCGCATCGCCACATGAAAAATCAAACTCAAGATATTGAATTATTAAAACGTTTAAACAATAATACACTCAAAGGAATTGATAATACAGCACTTGTTGTTACATTGGCGTCGATGAATTGTTATTTGCATGGCATAGAGGCGCCAAAAACCATTGAATGTGACGACTCGTTGATAAAAGAACCTGATACTGTTTATGATATAGTACTTGCAAATCCTCCATTTGGAGCACGTGCTTCGGGGTCGGTAGAAATAAATAGAAACGATTTTATTACAAAAACCTCTAACAATCAGCTAAACTTTTTACAACAAATAATGGTTTTGTTGGCTGATGGCGGACGCGCTGGTGTGGTTTTGCCTGACAATGTTTTGTTTGAGTCTACGGGTAAAGATATTCGTAAAAAACTTCTTACTGATTTTAATCTTCATACTATATTACGTTTGCCTACTGGTATTTTTTATGCTCCAGGTGTAAAGGCAAATGTTTTGTTTTTTGAAAAAGGAACTCCTACAGAAGATATTTTTGTTTATGATTATCGTACTGGTATTAAACACACTTTAGCTACTAATCAACTTAAACGTTGCAATCTTGATGATTTTGTGGAATGTTATAAAAACAGAACTGAAACTGAAAGATTTAAAAAATATAGTGCTAAAGATATATTAGCTACCGACGATTTTTCGCTCGACCTTAAATGGATGAAAGAAATAAATGAAGAAGAACAAAATCTTTCTATAAAAGATTTACTAGAAACCATTTATAAAAAGGCAGAAGAAAATAATAAAATAGCAAAATCTTTAATGAGTAGTTTATATTATTTAATTGAAGAAAAATAATGGATACAAAAATATTATTCAATAAAATTTTGCAACTAGCAATTGAAGGAAAACTACTTAGCCAAATTGAAATTGAAGGCTC
>JAKSUC010000156.1 GCA_024413595.1 Bacteroidales bacterium | reverse complement strand
ATATTTTTGCAACTCTTGGATCTTGCATCATAAACTTAAATACTGAGTCGTATATTGGATTGGCTATGGTTATCATTTTTAATTTGGAACTTATGTTTTTGTTTTGCAAATATAAAATTTTTTACGAGTATTTACAAAATAAAAAAACAAAAGCCATTTTTACCTCTCGTTTTTTATATACGTTTTATTATCAATTAGCTGATGAGTCTAATTTTCTATGATAATTATTAAGCATGGTTTTATTGTTACCTATTGCGTGATATTCTGAGATGCCCATGGATTGATTTGTTGAAATTTAAGCAAAGTTAATAATTATTTTGGTTATTGACAGTAAATCTATTCTTTATTATCCAAACGATAATAATACAATTTTTCTCGAGGAGAACAAACATACCAGAATTTATTAAAATTATATAACCACCTATCATTTTCTTCTGGCATTTTATTTTCATAAATAATATATTGTGGTAAAATTTCTCTTATATTGTCAACATCTTTAGAATATAACAAAACTATTGGATTTTCATTTTGATTAAATAATGAAGGTTTTATAGTAAAAAAAACAACTTCATTATAATACCAAATATCAAAATAACTATCTCTAGCATTAGGAAATTTTTTCTTGATTATTTCTCTAATTTTTGGAAACTTATTTGTTAGAGTTTTACCATCTCCTCCTAAAGAATGATTGCTTTTGGAATGAAAATCATACATTAACCAACCTTTATAATTAGTTTCTACAAATGCTTCTGCTACTTGATATAAAAATACCGAATCAAAAATACGAACTTGAGCTGTATATCTTTTGATAATCATTTCATTAGAACTTGGAAATATCTCTATTTTAGGAGGAAATATTTTCGTAATAATTAATCCAATTATGATTAAAACAATACCATAAGCAATAAATCCTAAAAATGATAATACAACTTTTTTTATAAATTTGAAAATATTATTCATAATAAATATATTTTAATAAGAATAAAATTTGTCAGCGAACTCTGTTATAATATAATCATGATTTGGATTTCCCAAATTAGCTTTGATTTTTGTAGTTATTTTTCCTAAAAAGCAATTAATAATAAGATAACCATCTTCTATATCATAATATTCTTTAAGTATATGTAAATCTGTTACATCTATTGTTGAATTAGTCAATAAATCTGGAATTTCCGTAATATTAATTATTAATCCTCGTGTTGTTGAAGTTATTTTACTTAAATTAATATCAAATAAATCTTTACCTATATTTGCACCTATACCCCAACCTATAAAATTATTATCACTATCAAAATTAAGTGAAACACCAAATGATAGACCTTTATATGTAAAATCTCCTCCATATTTTGTTCCTAAGCCAAATAATGTTCGCAAATCAGATGCAAATAAATTATAATTTATTATAAAACTTAAATTTATACCTGTTGATAATAAAATAAAATTGTAATGATTATAATTATCTATAGCTTCTTCTAGATTACTTATTTCACTTAAATCTGAAAATTGATTATATTGAAAACCTTGATTTAATAAATATGCAAAAAAATTTGAACTTCCCATAACTGCAATGTTTGCTTTTAAATCAAATCCCAAACCTAATGTTGCTGCTACTGACATTCCAAATAAACTTTTTGCTTCTGTAGCATCAATTGATAATTCTAAATGAATCATAGGTTTATTTAGAATTGTATTTACAAAATGAAAATATTGTGAAGTTCTTTTTCTATACTCTCCTATTGTTTCTATTCCATAACATGTTATCCATTTATCGCAAAGTATCGAATTTAATTTATATAAATTACTATTACCTCCAAAATTATCGATACTTGAACCTAATTTTTTATACATATTTTCTTCATCCATAAATGAAAACAATTTGTCTAATTGTGTTTTATCATTAGGAATTGTTTTTATTAAATTTATTAAAGTTTTTTTATCGTCAACACATCCAAAATAAGCCTCTGTTAAAAAAGTTTTTTCCGATAATTTTTGTAATAATTTTATTCGTAACCCAATATCAATTTTAAAATAGGCTTCTTTTGGTAACATAGTTAATATTTCTAGCAATTTATCAATATCGGAATATATTTTTAATTTTTCTAAATAACGTTTTTCTCTTATTTCGTATTCATTAATAATTTGTTCAAATACTTTTTGACTGCTTATTTTGTCACTTTCAACTTTATTTATTTGTTCTTCATCTAAAACTAAAATTTTAAAATATTTTTCATAAGATGATAGTTTATTATCATTTGGAATAATTTTAGTAATATTTTTTAATACTTCAACTTTAATATCGACATTATAAAAAGACCAAGTAAAACTAAAATCATTACTTCCTAATTCTTTATAATCTAACTGCTTTTGATTTAAATAAGCATAACAAAATTCATTTAAAAATTTCCATGCGCATATTGCTTCATTGCCAAACCAACTTTCCCCCTCACTTTCTTCCTTACTCCACTTCATCCAAACTCTACTTGGATTCTGCACTTCATTCCATTGGAAATGCCACAAGTCCAAGCCTTCAGAATAATCCATCAAGTTTTGAGTTTTACCAGAAGAATTTGAAGCAGAAAATGCGTGTTCTAGTTTTCCAACTCCGTGACCAAGTTCGTGAGCAACAGTGTGCAATGAACCACCTTCGTAAATAAATCCACAATTATAACCACGTTGCATATAGCCAGATACGGATGTTCCTAACGAGTCTTTTTTGTCTAAAACATTATCAACAAAAAACAAATAAAAATTGTCGTCTTTTATATTTTCATCGTAAGTTTCTAGAACTAGTTTTTGGTCGGAATTATAAACAGAATGCCAATTTGAACCTCCATGCGTAAAGGTTTCTAAATCAGGTTTGTTTGTTGCGATAAATGTTAATGTATTGTCGTTGTTGAGTTTAAGTTTTATTCCATATCGGTCTTTGAAAACTATGTTTTCTTTGTCTCCTCCACAATATTTGCTAAAATCTACTTTAACATAATCTATTTGAGAGGTTTGCACAGCCATAAAATTCGAAATATTTGAAAATTGAGATTTCATGGCTGTGAATTTTTTTTTTATTTATAATTTTTCGATTTCGGAAATTGATAAACCTGATAATTCACAAATATCTTCAATAGAAAATCCTTTTGCTTTCATCTTACGTACCATTTCTGCACGTTCTTTCTCTATTCCAATCTTTTCGCCTTTTTCTAGACCAATCTTTTCGCCTTTTTCTAAACCGAGTTTTTCGCCTTTTTCTAGACCTTCTGCAAAATTCAATTTATTAGTTTCTTCATTTA
>JAKSUC010000155.1 GCA_024413595.1 Bacteroidales bacterium | reverse complement strand
TCAAGATATATGTCTTATTTTGAACTTTATACAAACTAAAAAAATCAAAATCTGACGAATTAGCCTTGTAATTTTATTACAAGGCTTTATTTTTTAGAAGGATTGTAATTTATGAGTAATAAAAAACGAAAAGCTAAAAGTGTTACTAAGAATGATGAATATTTAAAATTATTTCCTGAAGATCAAAGAAATGAAAATGAAAAGATTCGTTATACCGCTTTGAAAGAAGCACAAGAAATTAGAAAATTTGAGATTGATCTATATTGGAGACGAACAGGTTTCTTCTGGGCATTTATAACAATTATATACACAGCTTTATTTGCAACCCTTTGTAAATACATTGAGAACACAAATTATAGTTTTCTTGCTCCTGTGATTTCAACTTTATCAGGTTTAGGTTTTTTCTTTTCTGTTGCATGGCATATGATAAATAAAGGATCAAAATTTTGGCAAAATAATTGGGAAACACATGTTTCCTTACTTGAAAAAACTGAAATTGGTCCTTTATATGATACTTATTTAAATCCAAAAAAAACGGGAAGTCGATTAAATCCAACAAAAGAATATGATTATTCAGTTACAAAAATAAATATGTGGGCAAGTTTTACAATTCTAATATGTTCTCTTTGTGGCTTTTTAGGCACAATTATTTGGTTACTTTACTGCAAAAAAGAATCTTTATTGTTTGTTTTAATACCTGCTGCAATCATATCTATTTTTACAATACTTTTAATTTTTTTGTCTAATGGAAATTCAGACATTGAATTAACTGAATCTGAAAGTAATGATTTAACAATGATTCAAATCCTGTAAATCTGAGGAAAAAATAAATGAAGTTAATGAAAAAAATAATCATGCTTTTAATACTTTTTAGTATTAATTGTTTTATTTTTGCTCAAACTAAAGACGATGCATATTCACTGTACTCAAAAGGAAATGAATATTTTAATAATTATGACTATGACAATGCTTTAACTTATTATTTAAAGGCTATCCCGGTCTATGAAAAAGTTTATGGCAAAACTCATATTTATACAGCTGATGTTTATTTTTTTACAGGTCTTTCTTACTATTGGAAAATTGATTATGAAAAATCATTAAATTGGCTTAATAAATCATTAGAAATATATAAATCTCCAAATGGTGATAAACAAAGTGAAGCAAATGCTTTGGTTTTTATTGGAAATATTTATTATGACTATTCAGATTATAATTCTGCTATAGATTTTTATAATATATCACTTTCAATTAATAAAGAACTATTTGGCGAAAAGTACAAAGAAACTGCAAATTGCTATAGCAATATAGGAATGGTTTATGGTGCTAAAGGGGATCATGTATCTGCAATAAAATATTACAACAACGCATTGAAAATTTTTAAAGAACTGAACAAGGAAGAAAACTTACAAACAGCATCTTGTCACTTTAGTATTGGTGTTGAAAATTATTATTCAGGTAATTATGAAGAAGCTTTTAATAATTATACCAAAGCGCTAGAAATTAGAAAAAAAATTTCAGGTGAATATGATTATGATGTTGTAAATACAATAATAAACATTGCTTCAGTTTATTCGGAATGCCAGATATTTGATGATGCATTAGATTTATTTGAACAGGCAGAAAAAATATTAAATGGACTTAATGCAAATTATTATTCATCATATTATGCAATTTTATATAATCAAAAAGGAAGTCTTTATTATAATAAAAGTGATTTCGTAAAAGCCTTTGATTATTGGCAAAAAGCTCTTGAAATAAATATTAAGCTTTATGGTGATAGTGAAAATACAGGAGTTGCATATTCAAATATTGGACAAGTTTACCAGGCAATGGGAGATTATTCACGAGCTATTGCAAATCTGGAAACTGCCATTACAATTTTCAGAAAACTGTTTGGTAATAACCATCCTCGAATAGCAACAACAAGTAAAGCTTTAGGAAGAGTTTATATTTCTATCGGTGATTATGATTATGCTTTAAAAATGTATTCACAAGCTATCGAAATATACAAAAATTTTTATGGGGAAAATCACATGGATGTTGCCAGATGTTACCTTGGAATGGGTGATATTTGTCAAAATAAAAAAGATTATTTATTAGCATTAGACTATTTCCGCAAGTCAAACAATATCTTATTTGAAATTTTTGGTTATGAAACAACGGATATTGCAGAATGCTATGATCGAATTGCTACAATCTACGATATTTATCAAGATCATGAAAATTCAGAAGCTTTATATGAAGCTGCCTTAAATATCTATAAAACCCTAACAGGTGAAAAATCCGTACAAACTTCAATAGAATATCATCAACTTGGATGGCATTACGCAGGAATAAAGGATGTAAATAAGGCAATTGAATGTTTTAGGAATTGTTATAAGGGATATAATGTAAGTACTAATTATAATCAAATTATATCTAGTGTATGTGGAATTTTACATGATGCACATTTATATGAATTAGATAAAAATACTGAATTTATTAGAGAAACAATTGCTTTAGCAATTAATACAATTGAACGTGCAAGATTGGATATGAGTTCAATTAAATCTCAATTATTACGAGATTCTTTATACATATATTATTACGGTGTTGATTTTGAGACAAAAAACAATAATTCATCAAAAGCTCTTGAATATTCAGAGATGCTTCGAAGTCGAGGATTTCTTGATCAAATTGGTTTAGAAAGAGCTATTAATCTGGATGGAATAGATGAATCAGAAAGAAATGAATTTAAAAAGATAATATCGCAGATAGAATTATCTAGAAACGAAATTGAAAAACAAAACAATCTACCGATAAACGAAAGAGATTCAATAAAATTAATAGAAGCTGAAAAATCATTATCATCATCAGAAAAGACTCTCGATAAAATTGATGAAAAAATTAGTAAAAAAATACCTACTTATGCACAATTAAGAAATCCACAACCTGCAAAAGTAAAAGATATTCAAAAATGGTGTGGAAACAATAGAGCAATTTTGGAATATGTTCTATATGAACCTGATGAAAAACATACAGACAGTTTTGCCTATTGTATTATTGTTACCAATAAAAAAATAACGGTAATATCGCTTGATTCTGATTTTAATTATGATTCTACAATTAATAATCTAAGGGAAGCAATTACACATAGACCAATGAAGTCTGAAGTCACTTTTGAAAAACAAAGAAACGACTTGTATGACAAACTTGTAAATCCTGTTTTGCCATATTTAAAAGGTACAAAAGAAGTTTTAATTGTAACTGATGGAAATCTGTCTTTTTTACCTTTTGATATTTTAAGAGAAA
>JAKSUC010000154.1 GCA_024413595.1 Bacteroidales bacterium | reverse complement strand
TCTTGCCACTTGCAGTTGTTCCATCTTTGAGTTTCAAATCAGGACTTTTAGAGATGATGATATATCCAGTTGGATAACCTTTGTAAAGTGAATCCACTAAATCGCGAACCTGTTTTCCTTTCCAAACAAACGGACGCTGGATTTCTGGAATCGCGATGTAGTCAGATTTGATGAAGTTTAAAATTTGTTCGACTGTGTAGTCGTGTACGCTGTATTTTTCGGACATAACACTAAATATTCTCCTTTATGGAATTATAAAAATCATCAATTAATGTATATACATCAGAACTATCATCAAAGAAGTCATCGAACATAGAAAACTGGTTTATCCTTAACTGTTTTGCAATTACTAATGGATTATAAGTATCTGTTATTTTTAGATCTTTAATTATTGAATATATAAGATTTAGAGCTCGGGTTTCTTTACGAAGAAAGAGCAAGCTTCCCAACAAGATAAATATTGTGCATTCAAAATTTAGGAATTGACGATCTGTTCCGAAAGAATATGCAGTATCATATAAACGTTTCACACTCATAATTCCATATTCATAAAGTGTCCAATTTTCTTTGTCTATTGCATCTTTGGTTAACCAACCTAATTGATTAGAGCAAGTTCGAAGCATCGAAAGATTATTTGTCTCTAGTGCTGCAATTGCAACATATATAAATTGATCAATAACATATTTTCTTTCAGAAATAGAAAGTTCATTAATATATGAATATATTTTTGGAATTTGAAAAAAAACCTTTGTGTGAAGATCAGAATTATCAATATCTTTAATATTATCCATTATCATTAGAACAATTTGAAATACGATTTTTTTATTTTCTTCATTAAAACATTTTTGTTTTTCAATTAGTTCTACAAAGTTTGAAAAAGTCATAAATAAAAAATCAAATAATTCATATGAATATTCATCGAATATAAGTGCAAATAAACCATTAAGTTTTTGAAGAATAATTTTTGTTGTTTTTTTTGATAATTTTATATCTTTAAGATCATCAAAAATCATTCGTAACATATCAATGTTTTTCACAAATACACATTGCTGAGCTTGTTCCAATATAAGTTCAATACTTTCGTAAAGACTATACTGTGATTTACTAATGACAGATAATGGTGGTAAAAAATAGTACGAAGAAACTGGTATTATATTTAAGCATCCAATCAAATGTTCAAAGTTTTGCTCAAATAGTTTTTTTGTTACATAATCTTTTATTAAAAGTTCATTATATAAATTTCCTAACTGATTAAGTAATAATTCATTCTTAATATGAATAGAATATGAAGTTATATGATACAAAAATTCTTCAAAATGAATACGGCATTCTTGCTCTTCATTATATTTATCATATTGATTCCTAACAAAGATCCATAGATTTTTCAAACTTGATAAATCCATTTCTTGAAGATTTTGGATTATAATTTGTGTTGTGCTTTCTAAAATGTATCCATATTTATCAAAATCCCTATGTTCAACAATCACATTTAAAATGCCATTAAAATATTTAAAAATATTATATTTCGAAGATTCTTTTTCAAAAAAGAAATCGGTATAAAGTAAGAATAAATAAAATTCTTCAATTACATTACAAAACTTTTCATTTTCAGAGTTAATTGACTTTTTATAACTCTTGAAGAGTAATTTGCAAATATTTACAGACTCTTCTTCTGTGATATTATTACAGGTATAATAGCGTCTTAAACAAATAAATATCTTTTCAAAAAAAGTACTTTTATCACTTTTTATGCAATAGTCTAGATAATTATCAAAAAATGATGTGTATTCATTCTGAATGTTATCAATTATATCGGCATTAATTAATTTAAAATAATTATATACTAGCTGATTCGCTAAATATTCCTCAATTGAAACAATTTCTTCTTGCGTAAGTTTTTTGCAAATTTTAACACTATTATCTAAATATGTTGAATATACATTTTGCATTATATCCGTAATAGCTTCAGAAAATGAATTTTCTTTTTTCTCTATACTTTCGTTATAATAGCCTGACAATTCTTGAAAAATTGAAGTTATTTCTTCATATGAACTTTTACCTTTATTAAGAGTTTGAATTGTCTGTTTGCCTGCAGCTTTTACAAATGATTCAATTCTTAATTTTGGAGAAAGTAATATTAATAGTATACATTTTGCACAAAATCCAACAAATAAATAAAAAAGTAATGGATTTGTTATTTTTTCATTACCGAGATTCAAATAGTGACAGAACAATAAAAGAATAATTGCAGAAATATAAATAAATATGGAAATAAATATAATTAAAATTTGTAATAAAAACTTTTTTACATTAAATCTTGCATAATATAACTGATAAAATAATACACTTATAGTGACTATTATTGTTGTTAGTCCTGTAAATAATGGCACAACAAAAGTATTAATCATTGTATTATACATCTCTTCTGTAATATATAGAATCTTAATACTATACTTTTCTTGCAATATTAGAAGAATAATTATTGCTATTACAAATATTATATCTCTTAATATAGTGTTAATTGTTAGTTGACTTTTTTTCATAAGAACTCCTTATATTATATCTCCCCTCTAAACGCACGGGCTAGGATTGATTTTTTTAATAAATCTATTTGTTCCAAAACTGCTTCGGCTGCTTCTTTAGCTTTGGTTTCTTTTTTAAGAATATTGTCGAGTATGCGGACGATTTCGGTTTGTTCGGAAAGTGATGGTACTTTTATTGGTGTTGCAGAATATCCCTTCACATTAAAATGTGTAAGGCCTAGACCTCGCTTCTTTTCTGCAACAATATTTTTACCCATAGGTGAATTTGTATAATAACAAAGGAAATATGAATTAATGGCTTTTTGCTCAGGAACAGCAATTAGAATATCTATAGCATTATAACCATCAAATTCTTGAGTAACTACGCATGCTGTTCCTGGAGCACCTGAACGTACAACAAGAACATCTCCTGTATGAACAATGCTTCTTTGTTCATTTCTCATACCTACTTCATTTAGATACACCCAATCAAAATTATCTATATGATTTTCACGAACATTTGCAGATCTAAAGGCAGGGATTCCTTGTTCCGCATAATATCTTGTAGGTTTAATAACAATTCCCACTTTTACTTCAGAACAACATTCTCCCACAGTCTTCTCTTCCCAGCTTTCATCCCCAACACCATTTTCTGCTCGCCATTTTTTTGTAAGTTCGCCGGTGAAGGCTTTGTGCAATATTGAGGCTTTGCGGGTTTCAAATGAGTCTACTACATTCTGGGCTTTTTCTTTTGCCTGGTCCAGTTTTGCAAACAGTGTT
>JAKSUC010000153.1 GCA_024413595.1 Bacteroidales bacterium | reverse complement strand
AACAAGTGAAATTAACAGAATAGGTAACACAACAGAATTCAATGGTATGAAATTACTAAATGGTTCTAAAATCACAACAAACGGTAAAGAACAAATTGAAATCGTAGGTAAAAATGGAACACCTAAAATTGCTACAAACTTTGCAAAAGTATCAGGTGTAACAAACTCAGCAGAACTTAAATTAACACAACCTATTAAATTAACTGAACAAGCTACAGATTCAATTAATTATGCTTCTTTAGCAAATGCAGAAAATAAAAACGTTATTACATTATCTAAAAAAGATGGTAAGATAACAGCTTCTGCTAAATTAGAAGATTCAACAGGAATGACAGCTACATATGAAAACTTAGAATTAATTCAAGATTCTGATACAGGTGATTGGATTTGTAAAAAAGAAAACAATCACGGAATTGAATTTGCAATTTCAAAAGAATCTGCACAAGCTTTCATTACAAATGGTGAAGAAAGTGATACAGCAAGAGTTGATTTATATTTAACAAAAGGATCACCTGCTGCTGCATTTGATGGTACAGCTGGTTCATATAATTTAATTAATGATTATCTAGATGGTACAGGTAAAAATATTGCAATTCAAGATGATTCATTCACATTAACAGGATGGAATAATGGTGCAGCCAGAGTTGATTATGATGATGTAAAAATCGAATTACAAAATGCTACAGGAACAGGAAAAGCAACATTAAATGTTACATTCTATAGTGAAGGTAATGTAGTAATTCAAGATAAACTTGGATTAACATTAGGAGCACTTTCAGGAGCATCACAAACAATCACATATAACGCAAACGGAATCACATTCAAAATTGATGCTGCAGATGGAACAACTGCTAGCGAATACATGGGAATCGATATCGATTTAACAAAATATTATGAAGTTGAAAAAGTTGAAGGAAATGGACTTGGAACAGATAATTCAGTTTACTTCCACGTTGGAGCAAACACTAACCAAGTTATTAATACAACATTTGGTGATATGAGAGCTAAAGCTTTAGGATTAACAGGAACAGATGATAGATATACAAAAGATCCTACAGTAAACAATGGTTCATCATCAACATCAACAGAAAAAGGATTAAACATTTCAACAAGAGCTGGAGCTAACACAGCAATTGATGTAATTGATAATGCTATTACAAAAATTTCTGAAGAACGTAGTAAATACGGGGCTATTCAAAACAGACTTGAATACACAATTAACAACGTAGATACAACAAGTGAAAACATGACATCTGCTGAATCTACAATTAGAGACGTTGACATGGCAAGTGAAATGATGGAATTAACAAAGAACCAAATCTTACAACAAGCTTCTCAAGCAATGTTATCACAAGCTATGCAAAGACCTCAACAAGTACTACAATTATTACAAGGTTAATAACAATAAATATTATAAAAGAAAAAAGCAACAATTTATTTGTTGCTTTTTTTATAACTCTTTTCTAGACTTTTTGTCATATAATTTTTCCTTTATAAGAATTACTACTGCTCCTACTATTACTGCAGCACAAATTGCAAATGTTATATAAACACCGCCAAGAAAAATAATTCTTATAATCAAAGATATTAATTCATTCAAATTATTATCCTCCATAAAATAAATCCTTATTTCAAACTACATAACGTTCGTAATTATATAACGGATCTAGTGATATGTCAATAACTTTTTATTAATTTATTACTTAAAGAATTAAATGCAACTTTTGTTTTTTAAAAATTAGAACTTGCATTTAGTCCTTTAACTATAATAAAATTGGTTTTGCTAGATGTCATCTTAAGAAAGGTGGTACAAATGCAAAAAACAAGACTAACAATTGAAAAAAGACTTCTATTAGATGCACTTTTAAAAGAAAATTATAGGCTTAAGGACATTGCAAAGGCATTGAATGTAGAACCCTCTACCATTTCAAGAGAAATCAAAAAGAGGCGCACTTCAAATTCGGGTACTATTATTTGTGAAAAAACAAATAGATATCCGTTTATTTGTTACAACTGTGAAAAGAAAACAGGATGTAAAAAGAAAAAGTTTTACTACAGTTACAAAGCCGCGCAAAAAGATTATGAGGATACTCTTAAACTTTCTAGAATTGGCATTGATATGGATCCTGATGAAGTTGAATATTGGAATGACTATTTTTTAGACAAAATCAAAAACAAGAATCAACCAATCTTGCACATGTTTAAGGAGATTGAAGACAGTTTTCCAAGATCCATTCAAACATTCTACAAATATGTTCACAAAGGATATTTTACAAGCATTAACGACGAAATGTTACCTAGATCGTTTAGCTATAAACCTAGAAAAAAGAAAAAAGAAAATCCAATGACTATACCTGCAAATAGCGAAATCAAAGCACGCAGACTTTTTTCTGATTACAAGAACTACATGTTAGAGCACCCTAATGCTAACGTTGTACAAATGGATACTGTTATTGGAAAGTTTGAAGACAAGAATTGCATTCTTACTTTATACTTCACAAATGAAAAACTTATGCTCATGTTTTTAATTAAAAAGTACAATCCAAGCGAAGTCGTAAAAGTTTTTAAACAACTTCAAAAAGAATTAGGTGAGGAAAAATTCAAAGAAATGTTTGAAGTAATTTTAACTGATAATGGTTGGGAGTTTTCTAGACCAAAAGATATTGAATCAAGTATTTTTACAAAAGAAAAAATTATTAATTTGTTCTATACAGACTCATATTCTTCTTGGCAAAAAGGTGGTATCGAAAGAAACCACGAATTTATTAGATACATAATTCCGAAAGGAATTACGTTTGATAAACTAACAAAAAAGAACATTGTTGATATGATAAATCATATCAACAATGTTCAACGAAAAAGTTTGAATTATCAAACTCCATTTGCTGTTTTTAACTTAAAATATGGTGAAGAAATATCTTCAAAACTTCATCTTTAACCCCCTTAAAAATGAAGAAATAAATTTAAGTTATAAACTTTTGTTATCTTAAATCAATAATAAAAATTGCTGGCATCTAGCTAATAAAAGTTGCATTTAGTCTTTGAAAAAATATTCAAAGGCTTGTTTGCCATGCAATTATTTATTAATTTGACTTTATTTTATACGAAAATTCACAAAAAAACAAGAGAAAAATTTGCATTTTCTCTTGTAATAATCATCTTTTTGCAAAAGTTGCATTTTACTATTTAACTAAGGACTTTTTATTAATTTTTAGGCAAAAAAATAACATCAATAAATGATGTTTTCTAAAAATGTTATATATTATATGTAAACAATAAATAAAGAGAAAAAAGAAAATCAAATCCTCGACCT
>JAKSUC010000152.1 GCA_024413595.1 Bacteroidales bacterium | reverse complement strand
CTTCAAAAACAACAATTTGGCGAAAAAGTATTGTGGGAAGTGATAGTGTAAAAAATATCTAAAAGAATTTTCATAATTGATAATTGATAATTAACAATAAAGAATAAAAAGCATTAAAAAAAAATATTACATTTGCAACACAATAGAATTGAGAAAGAAAATATAAAAAAATAGTCGTAACAAAAAAGAAATTAAAAACATTCAAAATATAAAAATTATGGCAAACGTTCCAGAATTTAAATATGCGCCAATGTTTCAAGTTGGCAAAGACGATACAGAATACTATTTAGTATCAAAAGAAGGAGTATCAGTATCAGAATTTGAAGGACACCAAATTCTTAAAGTATCGCCCGAAGCATTAACCACATTATCAAGACAAGCATTTCATGATGTAAGTTTCTTGCTACGTCGTAGTCATAACTTACAAGTAGCAAAAATATTATCAGATCCAGAAGCATCAGAAAACGATAAATATGTAGCACTTACCTTTTTAAGAAATGCCGAAGTATCCGTAAAAGGTCAATTACCACTATGTCAAGACACCGGAACAGCCATTATTCATGGAGAAAAAGGTCAACAAGTTTGGACAGGTTTCTGTGATGAAGAAGCACTTGCAAAAGGTGTTTACGAAACATATACACAAGATAACCTTCGTTATTCTCAAAATGCACCATTAACAATGTATGAAGAGAAAAACACACGTTGCAATCTTCCAGCTCAAATTGATATAGAAGCAACAGAAGGTATGGAATATCGTTTCTTATTAGTAACAAAAGGAGGAGGTTCTGCAAACAAAACATATTTATATCAAGAAACCAAAGCAAGAATTCAAAATCCTGGCACATTAGTTCCATTCTTGGTTGAAAAAATGAAGAGTTTAGGTACAGCAGCATGTCCTCCATATCACATTGCTTTTGTTATAGGTGGAACATCTGCAGAAAAGAACCTATTAACTGTTAAATTAGCTTCAACACACTATTACGATAATTTACCAACCACTGGCGACGAAACCGGTAGAGCTTTCCGTGATGTAGAACTTGAAAAACAATTACTTCAAGAAGCTTATAAAATTGGTTTAGGAGCTCAATTTGGTGGAAAATATATGGCTCACGATGTTAGAGTAATTCGTTTGCCTCGTCATGGTGCTAGTTGTCCTATTGGATTAGGCGTTAGCTGTTCTGCTGATAGAAATATCAAAGCCAAAATAAATAAAGACGGTATTTGGATTGAAAAAATGGATGATAATCCAACTGAATTAATACCAGAGTCTTTACGTCAAGCAGGAGAAGGCAATGCCGTAAAAATCGATTTAAATCAACCAATGAGTGAAGTTTGCAAAATTTTATCTAAATATCCTGTTGCAACTCGTTTGTCTTTAAACGGAACAATCATAGTTGGTCGTGATATTGCTCATGCAAAACTTAAAGCTCGTCTTGATGCTGGTGAAGATCTTCCTCAATATATGAAAGACCATCCAATTTATTACGCAGGACCTGCAAAAACTCCTGCAGGAATGCCTTGCGGTTCAATGGGTCCAACCACTGCAAATCGTATGGATCCATACGTAAACGAATTTCAAGATCATGGTGGTTCTTTGATTATGCTTGCTAAAGGTAATCGTACTCAAGAAGTTACTGATGCTTGTAAAAAACACGGAGGTTTTTATCTTGGTTCTATTGGTGGTCCAGCTGCTATTCTTGCTCAAAACAATATTAAGAGTATTGAATGTGTAGAATATCCAGAATTAGGAATGGAAGCTATTTGGAAAATCAAAGTTGAAGATTTCCCTGCTTTTATTCTTGTAGACGATAAAGGCAATGATTTCTTCAAACAATTAAAACCATGTGAAGGTTGTACTATTGTTTAGTGATATTTTATGCTATAAATTAAAGAATTAAATTTAAGAAAATAGATTTCTTAAATTTAATTCTTTATTTATCTTTAATAAGATTATCATTTTTCTAATTATTGAAAATAACATATCTTTGCGCAAAATTAATTAGATGAATTGTGTAATAAAAATATTGATATTTTTAATAATTCTGAGTTCAAAATCATTAGTGTTAGCACAAGACACATTGTACAAAAAATCATACGGAAATCGTATGATAGCCAAAACATTTTGTTTTGGAGATAATTTTAATATATCAGATCCTGAATTAGGATTAAGTTATGTACCAAATTCACATAGCGGTGTAGGTATTGGAGTTTGGACAAAATATTTTCCATTTGATATTGCATATCGACACGAAATATCATTTGATAGCAAAAATAAATATAATAAAATTAGTGCTACAGATATGCAACTAAAAGCATATTGTAGTTTTTTTGCAGGTGATATTTATATTCAAAAATACAAAGGCTTTATAGAAACCTACAATGATGAGTCGTTAAATCCAGAAGAAGAACAATATGCCCCTGATTTATGTGTATTTCAATTTGGAGCAGTTGGTCATTATATTTTCAACAAAGATAAATATTCATATAAAGCAGCATTTAATGCCAACGAATGTCAATTGCAATCGGCAGGTTCATTCGTTTCTGGCATTTCATTATACTGTATTAAAATAAATTCTGATAGTACTTTGTTTAAAGGCAATATTGCAGATCTTAAAAGTTGGAGTATAGGATTAAACGCTGGATATGCTTATAATTTTGTTTTCAAATCTAAATTTATTATTGGATTGTTAGGTATTGTTGGTCTAAATGGAAGTAATTATGATTTTAAAAAAATCATTGATAAAAAAGCTAAACTAGCACCTTCTTGCAATATTAAAATGTCGTTTTGGTATAATTTTAATTCTTGGTCGATAGGTATAACCAATTGTAGCAACTTTGTTAATCAAAAATTTGTTCAAAATTTTTCTATAAACCAAAGTACAAGTAAAAGCGAAATTATTTTACTACGAAGATTGTGGTATAAAAAACAAAAAAATCTCACTGAATATTAACCAACAGAATTGAGAGTTTAACGGTTTTTGTTTCAATACGTTTTAATAATTTTTATTTCACTAATAAAACCAATCTCTCTAATTCTAATCAAAATTTATTGATGAAAATTTAGTAGCAATATTCCGCCACGTTGTAAAAGTTTTTTCCTTGAAAACCTTTTTTCTTAAATGGCAATTATAAATATTAGCAATTTCCTTCAAAATCGCATTTATTGATAAAAACAGAGATATTTTGATAGCATTTTTTATTAAATAAAACCGTAATTTATTTTTGTGAACAAAATTTTGTAAACTTGCAAAAAAATGATCCCCCTAAAAATATTTTTATTCTGCAGGCTTTCCGAATACTTTTATTTTTCGGGAAATTATTCTGCAAACTTAACGAGAACTTCTCTTTTTCGGGAAATT
>JAKSUC010000151.1 GCA_024413595.1 Bacteroidales bacterium | reverse complement strand
AATCACAGAACGTTCTGCATTGAGTAATGCAAGAGAAGAGGGTAGAGAAGAAGGTAGAGAAGAGGGCGAAAAGATTGGAATTGAGAAAGAACGCCAAAAAGCCTATCAAGAAAAACTAGAAATGGTACGTAAGATGAAAGCTATGAAAATGTCAATTGACCAAATTTCAATAGTAACAGGTTTAACCAAATACGAAATCGAAAAATTTTAGCTAATTATAAAATAAGTTTTTGTAAATTAGAACAATAGATAAACTAAGCCCAATAAAAAAGTTGGACTTAGTTTTATTTTTTTATTATTATTTACTTTTCATAAAACTTAAAATACCCACCGCACAAGTAGTTTTTGGACTCAAAGGCATGATATTAACCCAATATACATCAGTTTTAGGACAGAAAAAAGTAAATTTAGAGTCTTGTGATGTTGTTGCTAAAATATTGTTGTTATTATCATAAAGACTAAGCATTGAATTTATATCTAGTCCTGTAGGTTTTGAATTATTTTCTTTAGAGAATTTAGCATCAGAAGGATTGCATAATTGCAAAGTATAATAATAACCTTTGTTTAAAATAACTTTGTGTTTTTGAATTTTTCCGTTCGAAAATTTAGTATTAAATTCTCTCATAAACACTTGTCCTGGATTTTGCATAGCACATTCGTATACAAATCGTTGTTTACATTGTGCATTAACATTTATGCTGATAATTAAACCTATAATTAATGCAATAAATTTATTAGTATTCATTTTTTTGATTTCTGAAAGTGTTTGGTAATAAAATATTTTCTTTATTTATAATCAAATAACAATCCAACTTTAAGCGCATAATTCTAAAATTTATATATTTCATATAATTTTGAATAAATAATATTTTTTGATATTTTTGTATTTAACATTCGTAAATTTATAAAAAATGTCAACATTTCTATTTAATGAAATAATTTTTGGTCCTGTAAAAAGTAGACGATTAGGTACTTCGTTAGGCATCAATCTTCTGCCGACTAAACGTAAATATTGTAATTTTAATTGTGTATATTGTGAATGTGGCGCAAATATTAATATTGGAAAAATCGTATTGCCTTCATTTTCTGAGTTTTCTATGGCTTTAGAAAACAAATTATCAGAAATGAAGAGCAATAATTCAGAATTGAATTCTATTACTTTTGCTGGAAATGGAGAACCAACTATTCATCCTGATTTTTCTAAAATTATAGATTTTACAATTCAATCAAGAAATAATTTTTTTCCAAATGCCAAAGTTTCTGTTTTGAGCAATGCTACAATGATTAATAAACCAGAAATAGTTGATGCTTTAAAAAAAGTGGATATGAATATTTTGAAACTTGATTCGGCTATTGAACATACTGTTATTAATATCAATCGCCCTTTTGGTCAATATTCAGTAGAAAACACTGTTAATCTTTTAAAACAATTTAGTGGCGATTTTATTCTTCAAACCATGTTTTTAGAAGGAACAGTAAATAAAGTTCATTTTAATAATATGACAGATAAAGAATTGTCGGCATGGTTAAAAATTGTAGAAACCTTACGACCAAAACAAGTGATGATTTATACCATTGCTCGTGATACTCCAGAAAAAGATTTACGTAAAGCTTCTCATGACGAACTAGAAAATATTAAAATAAAAATAGAGAAACTTGGAATTAATGTTCAAGTTTCAGAATAAAAATTAAAATTATTAATTATGAAAAGAATTATTATTTTACTTGTTTTTTGCATATCATGTTTTTCTTCGTGTATTATCACTCAAGAATTTACAGTAAATTCAGATTTGACTGCACGTCAAGAAACAACAGTGGATCTTTCACAACTTATGGCTATTTTAGGTGATAATGATACTCTGTCGTTACAGATTGATAGTATTTTTTCTGCTAATAAGGAAAAATATTCGGATAATGATTCATTGGGGTATAAAGATGTTGAATTTAAGCATCTTGAAAACGGAATTTTAAAATTGTCTTATAATATTCCAAATTTTGAAAAATATAAAGATGGAATGCAAGTTTCTGTAAAAGACAAAAAAATTACTATTGAGTTGGGTGATATAGCAAAATATTTTGAACAATTAAAAAGCGAACAATATGATTTTCAAAGTACTAGTGAATTATTTCAATATTATTTGATTTTTAATTTTGATAAAAAAATTAAAGATGTTGATGGTGACAATGTTGGTAGTTTTGAAATTATAAATGGAGGTAAAACTCTAAAATTTGGAACAACATTAAATCAATTTCCATCAAAAGCCATTACTATCAATTTTAAATGATAGATTTTTATCCATTTAAAGGAAAAAACATAATAGTAAGTCCTCTTGATTGGGGACTTGGACACGCATCGCGTATGGTTCCTATTATTAACTATTTAAGCAAAAATAACAAAGTATTAGTAGTTTGTGGACCTAACGCAATGCGTTTTTTAATGTCTGAAATTCAAAATGTTGAAATAATTAAAATTGACGATATTCCTATTGTTTATCCTAAAAACAAAATCTCAATTTTTACTATTTTAAAATGGATACCAATTGTTTTTTTCAATTCTATTCGAGAACATTTTTTTGTAAAAAAAATAATAAAACAGCGTAAAATTGATGCAGTATTTTCTGATAATCGTTATGGACTTTTATTTAAAAATATTGAGTGTTACATTTTTACACATCAAATATTCCCTAAACTTCCTAAAGGCTTTAAATTATTAGAAAATATAGTTAGTTTTATTTCATATCATTATTTATCACTTTTTAAAAAATGTTTTATTCCTGATTATGAAAAAGGATATTCTTTATCAGGAACTTTAGCTTCTGACAAAATAAATAATCCAAATAAATTTGTTAGAATTGGTATTCTTTCAAGATTTAGTTCGTATAACAATTCTATTTTTATAAAAAAATATGACTATTTAGTTCTTATTTCTGGTCAAGAAAAATTAAGAACCGAATTTGAAAATCAATTATTGGCTAAATTTAAAACTTCAAACAAAAAAATATTATTTGTAAGAGGTATTCCATTAGAAAGTCCTAAAATTGAGAATTTTAATAATATTGAATTTATAAATATGTTGACTGGTAATGAATTAGCCAAAGCCATTTTATCATCAAAAATAGTTGTTTGTCGTTCGGGATATAGCACAATTTTAGATTTAGTTTCACTTAGGGCGCAAGCAATATTAATTCCAACACCAGGACAAACAGAACAAGAATATTTAGCAAAAAGATTAAATTATAAACTTGAGTTTTAATTTTTTGGGGTATTGTATATCATTAAAATAATAGCTAAATTTGCCAAATAAAAATGAGTAAATCATGGCAAAAATAGCTAATCCAACATACGATGCAGTATTTAAATATTTGAT
>JAKSUC010000150.1 GCA_024413595.1 Bacteroidales bacterium | reverse complement strand
ATAATCAAAGATAATCAAAGATTATCAATACGAAGTAAAACCAAAAATAAAAAAAGGGATATAGATAAATAAAATAAACAATTCTCTAAACTTTAATGTTTAATTCCAGTCAAATCCGTCCGGCAAACCACCTCTATTAATCACAGGTTTAACATTTTTTGGAATGCTAAAGTCATAGTTCTCAGCAACATCAAGAGCTAATTTTCTGTTTACTGGTTCACAAATTTTTATCAGTTCCTTTTCTACTATGAATTTATAAGTTTCATATTTTGTCGTTATAACAGTGGAAACAATCTCATCCTCATCAAAAACATTGTCTGGATGATGACGCTTATAAAATTCTTCAAAAAGGTCTACAATTTCGTATCTGTAGTCAACACTGATAAAAGTGGTCAAGTCTGGTCTGTAAAGAACACAAACTTCAACAGAATAATTTGTAGTGATGTCAAGAGATGATTTGAGGGAAGAATTCATTATACTTAAAGAGTGCTTTAAGTAAACGATTAAACAACGAATCTTGGCAGTTTCGAACTCATCAAGACCTAACCTTCTTAAACATTTGGCAATTTTGTAGTCGGTCGTAGCCTTAAATAATTGGTTGAGTTTGCTAACAAAGCAACCGTTTATAAAGGCCTCAGTCAAATCCTTCTTGATTGAGTTAAAGCAAAGGGAAGTGGTATAGTTCATTTTTAATTATATTCAAGATAAAAAATAATAAATTATAAAATTAATGATATATTATTTTTAATTTTGAAATTTTTGAAATTTTGAAAATTACCAATTTACAGCCATTTCTTCAATTTCTGGTTTTTGTTGTGGTTCATACTTTAAGCAACTGTTAACATAAACTTTAAATTGTTGGAATGTATAATCATCTCCTAAACTTTCAACTTTTTCTTTTAAATCCTTCATTGTTTGTTTAATTTCTTCCATTTGTTCCTTGTTCAATCCTATAGGCTTGTGGACTTTATATTTGGTAATTATTGGAGAAGTTTGAGTTTTTTGAATTTCGTATTTATCTTTTTTCTTTCCATCAATTTCCACAATTTGAATAAATCTTTCCATATATGGTTGCTTCTTCTCTTTCTTTGGTTTGTTCTTGTTTTCTTCTTCTTTAGCTTTTGCCTTTTCAGTTTTTTCTATTGAAGTTTTTGCCTTATTAATGTTTTTAATAGCTGAATCATAAAACTTTGCAGTCTTATCTAAATTTTGGGTAGATGCTGCTTTCTTAAGTGTGTTAATTTGTTCATCAGCTTCAGAGATTGCAGAATAAATTGTTTTATTTTCTTCTTTTGTTAGTTGTTCAATTCTTTCTCTCTCTTCTTGTTTAAGTTGTTTTGTTGTTTTCATTGTTTACCTTGTATTTCTAAATTAAAAAAAATTCAAAATTTGAAAATTTAAAATTCAAAAAATAAAAATATAAAATTTTTTATGAATGAATTAATTTACTTATTTTGTTTTCATCATTCAGATAAGTAAATAAAGCCATACAAAGAGCGTCAGCAATATCATCTTTTTTTGTATAGTGTTCAAAATCTGATAATTGTTTTAAGTTTGTTTTTTCTAATATGTTCCTAGCATAAGAAATTGATAATTGTTTGTGCTCTTTACCTTTGAATTTCTTAAGATTATCAATTTTAAATTTTTCCTTAGGATTATAAAGTTTAACATTTATACCTTCAGTTAAATAAAACATTGTGATCGCTGATTGTATTGTCATGGCTACAGAATTTGTTATAACTTGTTGTTCTATTACTACCAATTTAGGTAAAGGTAATAATTTAAGAGAATTATGTAAATTTTTCAGTCTATCTATTGGAGTTTTTGCACTTATATCAAACATACCAAACTTAAAATTTTTCTCATTCTCAAGCATACAAAAAGCCAAATGCTTAACACCAATATCAAATGCAATAATCTCAATACTAGTATCCAAAATATAGCAATCAGTCATTTTTTATTTTTGAAATTTTTGATTTATAAAAAATGTTAAATTCTTCAAAATTAGACAGTTATGGTAAATTCAAAATTCAACAACAGAAAGAACATAAGAACAATGTATGGACAAGCTTTGAGATAATTAACAAAATTAAACAATATATTAAAGACAATGACCTCAAATTTTCCAATGCTTTAGACCCTTGCGCCGGTAGTGGAAGATTAATAGAAGAGTTTAAAGAATATAACTGGACAGGCTATGAGATTGATAAAAATGTTTATAATGAATGCATTAATAACAATATTAAAGACAAAATTAAAAACTCAGACTTTTTTGATTCAGAGTGTGAGCTTGATAGATTTGATTTATGTATTTGCAATCCACCATATAACAAGTCAAATTTAAATAATTGGTTGAAGCATATATTATTTAATTTATCAGGTTATTTATTTCTAATTGTTCCTTATAACTTCATCAACAAAATTAAAGAACAATATAAAAATTTAATAGTTGATTATATTGGCGATAGAAGTATTATGGACAGGAACTTCCATAATAAGGTCATAGTTTATATTTTCAAAACTGATAATAATGAACCGAAAATAAATGAATTATTTGACAGTTTGTTTTATATTGATATACCTGAAAAACTCAAAGTAGGTAAACCAATCTATTTAAGAAAGTTTTTACAGAATATAGATATAGAATTCCCAAAATTCAAAAAAATAAATGAAATACCTGATGGAACATTGCACCCAGTATATACTTTTGCTTCTGGTCCTGTAAAATATACTGATTCAGATACAGCTTGTCCAGAGGATGTTATTATCTTTTGTAATACGTTCATAAATTCATCATGTTCCTTAAAATATAGTAAGGAAGCACCATACTTTAACCAAAGACAGTCAATATTCAAATTTAAAAATGAAAAATGTAAAAATTTCATAATTGATAATTTATTGATTATTGTAAAATATTTACATGAATTGTTTAAATATAATATGTTAACAACTTTACTTAATCCTCTGGATATATTAAACATACCAATCTATAAGTATTCGGAAAACGTTGAGAGCATGTTAAATACAGAATTTGAAAAATTTATAAAACGTTTTAAATATTTTGATTTAATTGAAAATTTTAAAGTTGACTGGAAACAAGAAAAATAATAAATTCAAAATTTTAAAATTCTTGATTTATTGATTTATTTTTTTGAAAAACTTAAAGAAAGCTCTCAAAGATAGCACATGCAACATTCCCCAAACTCAAAAATAATAAATTAGAACAAATCTTCAAAAATTCAAAATTGGAACAAATCTTCAATAATTCAAAATTGAACAAATCAACCTCAACAAAATTATCACATTTGAAATTTTGATAAAAATTTTAACATCAAAAAATAAAAAACTTAATATTTTTCCAGTATATAGAGGGAAA
>JAKSUC010000015.1 GCA_024413595.1 Bacteroidales bacterium | reverse complement strand
AGATATTTGTAGAGCCGTCGTATTGTGATTTTAGAAATTATCTCGGACAACAATATATAAAAATCAATCGAAACGAGTATATCTCGTTATATCAATATGTTGCAATAGATATTCATAGTCAGTTATGTAACAAGTTTATAAAACGAAATTTAGGTTTGAATTCAAAGGTGAGCCACGTTAAAATTTTATGACCATTAAACGTGGAACACTAATACAATCTGGCATAATTTTTTTTCAAGACTTCGTTTTAAGTTTACCACAAATACTAAAATTTAAATTTTGTGTATAATACAGGATTGAAAACATAACAAGCATGGGGTTTTTGTATGTGATTTTATAATTTGTTATTGAAAGTATTTTTGTATATTTGGCTTATAATGATTGAAAAAAATTATCTATGCAGAAAGGCTGCATAGTTGAGTATTTATTTTGCATCCGAAAGATTAAAGCATTTTTCTGAGTGAGAGGTGTGTGTTGCAAATATGGAATGATATGTTCATATACTTTATTTTGCAATTAAAAAAAAACTATCGAAAAATGCTTTGTTTGTTTTTCTATAGTTATTATATTAGCAGAACTAATTTTTAATACTAAATAAATGAGACTAATAATAAAAACTACTCCTAATACTGTTCCTATACCATTTGATTATCAATCAAAAATGGTGGGAACACTACATAAGTGGATTGGCAAAGACAATGATTTGCATGATAATTTATCATTGTATTCGTTCTCTTTTTTGCACAATACTGAAAGACGAGGCAATGCGCTTGCTTGTCCTAAGGGAAGCTATTTTTTCATCAGTTTCTATGATGAATTTGTTGCTAAGTCGGTCTGTGGTTCTATATTAGAAATGCCTGAAATGTTCTGTGGTATTACAGCAACCGATATTGTAATTGAAGCTACGCCAGACTTAACTGAAAGAGAATTGTTTAGATTGGCCAGTCCTGTTTTTGTAAAAAGAAAAAATCCTGATGGAACATTGAAGTTCTACACTTATGAGGATTCCGAAGTTTCTGATTTGCTAAAGGAAACGATTTTCACGAAAATGAAAAATGCAGGATTGCCAATAGACGAATCATTGGATATAAGATTTGACACGTCTTATTCAGGAAAGAAAATTAAAATGGTTACTTATAACGGTATTAAGAATAAAGTAAGCGTATGTCCTGTTATTATTTCAGGACAAAATTATACCAAGCAGTTTATTTGGAATGTCGGTTTGGGTAATAGTACTGGTATTGGACTTGGTGCCATTTGTTAATAAAGGATGTATTATGAAATATTATATTGTAAAATATACTGGACAGTTTGGCTTCATAAAACCATGGTCTGCGGTTCGAGATAGTCAGACATTCAGCCAGCAATTCCTAACACCTTCTATTGTTGAAGGTATTGAGAAGAAACTTTTTCCTGAACTTCTTAATGAGAAAGGTATATTCAAGATCAAAAGGAACAAGTTGTCTTATTCTTCTATGAGTTCTCAGCAGGAAGTAACTCAACCTCGAGGATGGAACAAGAAGTCTAAATCAATGGAACGTTTCAGGTCAATTCTTGTTAGGGATGTAATGGTGAATCCTGTTTTGGTTTTGGCTTTTGAAAAAGAGGAAGAGGCTTTGTCGGCTTCTAAACAGCATATTTGTCTATGTAGAAATGAGGATGTGATGTTGCCCGATCCTTTGGTTGTAGAGATGACTGATGAAGAATTCAACGACTTGAAAGGATTTGAATTGAGATTCGGAGAATCGGATAGTTCGTTCCTTGTTGGCTATAATAGATTTAATGAAAGCGAGCCAATGTATGGCAGGATAGAGTTTGATGGTAAATCTATTCTCGAAAATGAGTAGTTGTGACGATATTTTAGCCAAAAAGGAAACTCCGTTTTCCAAGATATCATTAGCTTATCATTTAAGAAGTGTAGCCAATGTGGCGGTAGTTATTGCTGAAAATCTTGGACTTGACAAGAATATTGCCTGGAAGGGTGCTATTTTGCATGATATAGGTAAGACAAGTCCTTATTTTCAACAGACACTGAAAGATGGATTCAGAAGAAGCCCAAATTTCTATTTCCGTCATGAGATTGCCTCTTTGTTCTTTCTGTCCCTTGTAGAAGCTTCTGAGCGGGATATGGTAATTGAGATGATAGCCGCTCATCATAAATCAATTAGTAAAGACGCAAGGGAACTTGGTCTCCTTGATTTGGATGAAAATACCGATGATTGTTTTGAGGTTCATTCTAATGGCTGGAATGAGTGGAGTTCCAACGCTTACATAATTCTTGAAGAATTAGGTATTGAGACGAACCCTATTTCTTTGGAAGAGGCAGAAGACAATTATTATTACGCTGTTGATTACTGTAAAAAGCAAAAAAGCAATTGTTCTATCTGGCGTGGCGTGTTGATGGCAGCTGATCATTACGCTTCTTCTTTGGAGGAACTTTCTGATTCATCATTGGATAAACTATTCATAAGGCCTGATTTGTCTTTCTACAACAGACAGCATCACCTTTATCCATTGTCGTTGATTACGGCTGACAATGCAAAGTTGCATACGCTTGTAACTGCACCAACAGGAGCAGGGAAGACTGATTTTTTGCTTAGAAGATGTCAGGGGAGAGTTTTTTATACTTTGCCTTTTCAGGCTTCTATCAATGCGATGTATGACAGGATAAAGAATGATTTGAGCAATACTGCCTCTCAGGTTCACTTGCAACATTCTGCCTCGATGCTGAAGGTGTTTGGCAATAAAGTAGGGGAGGTTGAGGAGCATATACTACAGCGTCATATTGGAGCTTCTGTAAAGGTATTGACTCCTCATCAAATTGCCTCGATTGCTTTTGCTATAAAAGGCTACGAGGCTATGATTGTTGATTTGAAGAATTGCGATGTGATTCTTGATGAGATTCATACTTATTCTGATGCAATACAGGCAATTGTCTTGAAGATTATTGAGATTCTTGTAAGTATTGGATGTAGGGTTCATGTGGGAACGGCTACAATGCCAAGTTGTTTATATGCCAAGGTTTTGTCTATTTTGGGAGGCGAAGATAAAGTCTATCAAGTATCATTGCCTGACGAAACTCTAGAAACCTTTAATAGGCATACAATACATAAGCGTGATTCTTTTGATGATATGTGGACTATTATTGATGAATCAGTATCAAGAAACGAGAAGATTCTGATTGTCTGCAATAGAGTAAAACGTTCTCAAGAAATCTTTGATATGATTGAGAGTCAATATCCTGATATCCCCAAAATGTTGATTCATAGCAGATTCAAACGTAAGGATAGAATTGTCAAGGAGTCTGATTTGAAGAATGTTTTCAATGAGATGAACAATGCATGCATTGTTGTTTCTACTCAGGTTGTAGAGGTAAGTCTTGATATCAGTTTCGATTTGATGGTGACAGAATGTGCTCCTATCGATGCTTTGATTCAAAGGTTTGGACGAATTAATAGGAAACGAACCGAAAGCACAATTGGAAGCCTGAAACCAATTTACGTATTGAAACCACCTTCAGAAAAAGGAGACGCATTGCCGTATAGCCTTGAGGTTCTTGACAGAACATTTGAGGTTTTACCAGACGGTGATGTTATGAAGGAAACAGAAATTCAGGGAATGATTGATTTCGTTTATCCTGATATTGAGGTTCGTAATCTTGATTTTTCAGGAATAGCGTTCAAAGAAGGCAAATGGCAGATAAAGAAACTTAGACATAATGCGAAATCGGCATTGCTTGATTTGCTGGATATAAGTTCTGCCGTTTGTATTACAGAGAGTGACAAAGAAAAATATTTGCTTGGTAAGGTTCAAGAAAGTTCAATGCTTGAAATACCTGTTAGTTTCAAGTCTATAGGATTTAATAATCTCGAGCAGTTGGATAAAGGTTCACGTCCGTTTGTAGTACCTGATGAGGCTTACAATGTTGAATTAGGATTGCTAATTGACAAAACCAAGCCAAGTAATTATAAATTATCAGAATTTCTTTAAAAACAACATAATATGGTAACAACAAATATTGGAAGGATATTTCTTGATGCCTATAATGAAAAATACAAAACGGAATATACTCCCAAAACTTTTTTTGATGAAGTATTTTTCCCTTTGTTTTTCGATAGCAGCAAGTATTTTCAATGGGTCCAGAATTCACCTTTGGTTCAGAAACTAAAAGGAAACAGCAAGCCTGTTAGTGAGTTTACCAAGGAAGAGCGTTTGTTGAAACGGGATGAGATCCATAAAAAAATAGAAAGTGGTTTCCGTGATGCCAGTATAGCACCAGGCTATTCGGCATCAGAGGAGAAGGAATATGCGACAACTTCTGGGCAGGTTACTAATATCAAAATGGATGTATCCGATGATGATGTTTATTTGTCTTGGTATGGCTCTGGGCTGGGAGTTGGAGTTAAAGGAGGGTATTCCATTTTGTTTTTCGACAAGGTAATTCTTCTTGATATTTTTGATGGATGGAAGGTCTATAGAACAGTTCTTGATTCATTTAAGGAATTAAGAGGTAATCAAGTAAATACCTGGAATGCTCAGTGGTTGGCTCATAAATACGGTTATGATTTCAACGAGGACAATCCTATGGAGAATTTTGGACCATGGTCTGATGTTAAGGATGGAGTAGCCTCTATTGAAATGCAAACATGGACAAAGGTATTGATTGGAGTCAGTAGAACGTTTTCTTCTCCAAGGACTATGGGCTATGTTTATAATTTCGGACAGACTAATACGACCGTCGGCTTTATACCATTTGTGTTGGAGCAAATTAGAAAACCTGCACAACTTTACAAGAAGTTGTTTGGTGGCAATTTTAAACAGGTTGAGGATTTATGGACAACCAAGGAGGCTTTGGGAACAGCATGCCGACAAGGTGTTATAGGTATAAAGGCTCTTGAGCCCAAAGGCTTGAGCGAATACTATGAAGGCGACATTCCAAAGTATAAAGAAGAACAAATAATAAAATTTCAAACATATCAAATCTGGTTATTAGCTATGTTAAACAATGAACAGTTATGGGATTTATCCCGTGATTTTGCAATGTTGATGGAAGAATATGCAAAATCGGGTGCTAAAGGAAAAACAGACAACAGACGCAAAGCTGAGTCTGTTATCTCTTCCAAGAACAAGAAAGATTTTGTTGAGAATATTACTTCAATAATTTCGGAGGTTTCTGAAGTTGAGAAGTTTATGGAATTTGCAGGAATCGTAAACAAGATGCCTACCGACAATGTTCCATATCTCCTAACTCTCTTGCGTCTTCACTATGCAGCAATCAATAATGTAAAATCTAAATAATGAAACAAACTATGAATAATCCATTTATCTACTTAAGAGCTCTCAAACATGCGGAGCAGACTGTTTTCTGTGTACAGGACGGTCAGAAGACATATTATGATCCACAGTTCAACAAGGCTATGGCATTTTCAAGCGGTCAGCAGGTAAAGCGTTCAATTCTTCAGACTCTTTGTGATGAGTTGAATGTGCCGATGGCTCCTATTACCTTCAACTTCAATGTTACAAAAAAGAAGGAATTGGAGAACAAAGAACCTTGGTCTCCTTGCGATCCTACTTATATCGACCAGTTGCTTGGTGGCTGGATGAGGGCTGGTGATGGACCAACCAAGAAGCGCAGAAGTCCACTATCTATCTCGGCTATGCGTCCTATCCACCCTTTGCTTGGTGGTATCAGCAAGGAAAATATCACTTTTGACCGTAGCGACCGACCAAATCAGCATCCTGTGAATGTTAGAATGGCTGATAGCGACAAGTTGATGACAGAGGAAGAGATTGAGCAGTTCCTTCAGGATAATGACAGAACCTTGTCTCGTCGTACTTGGATTCCAGATCAGGCTCGTACTACAGGTTTGTTCGTATATGATGTGGCAATAGATTTGCGAACCTTGTTCTGTGTAACTACTCAGCAGTTTGAACCAGAGGTTTCAACCGAAATGATTGAGAAACTGAAAAATGCAGGATGGACTTTGTCTAAGAATGTATTTGGAGAGTGCCTTGTAATGCCCAAGGAGCAGAGGGAGAAGATTATACCTGCCCTTGCTGAGGCTTTGATAGAGTGGAGAGTTACCTCTAATCAGGCTCGCACATTCAGCCTTATGGAAACACTTGCCATTGCAATCAGCGATAATGCAAACACATTGGCTGGTGCTATCAGGGCAAAACTTATTGATGATGGTGACAAGCCTAAGGCCAAGCCTATCGTTGATGAGAATGCAGGTGCTGATACCTTTATTACTTTGGCTTGTGCCAATTACATTGTGACTGAGTCTGAGTCAGCTTCGGCTATTAATAATGCCAAGAAGAAACTCATTGATGTTATGATGGCTTTTGATTACGAGAATCAGTGTGAGTAATTACACTATTATCAAACTATTGACTCTTTTTTGTATTCCACTAACCCCATAACCACCATGCAAGTAACAGGCACACATTTCAACTACTACCACGTTTGCAAGCGGAAGCTCTGGCTTTTTGCGAGTGGGATTAATATGGAGAACAACTCCGACCTTGTGCTGGAGGGCAAGCTGATACATGAGGGATCATATTCCGACAGATCCGACAAGTATCAGGAGTTTCAGATCGATGGCGTAAAGGTGGATTTCTATGATGCCAGAAACAAGGTGATTCACGAGATTAAGAAATCCAACAAACTCGATGAGGCACATGAGTGGCAGCTGAAGTTCTATATCTATACTTTTGAACAGAATGGAATTGAAGGCGTTACTGGTATCCTTGAATATCCAACATTGAGGAAAACTCAACAAGTAGAGCTCGATGATAACGACAGAAAACGCATTTCCGAAATCGTGAAAGATATTGATAATATCATCGATTCGGACCAATGCCCGGAAAAAGTCGATAAGAAATATTGCCGCAATTGTAGCTATTTTGATTTCTGCTATTGTGGCGAAGTAGAGGAGGAGTAATTTATGAAAAAGACTTTTTATCTATTCAATCCAGGAGTGCTTGAGCGAAAGGACAACACCCTGAAGTTTACTCCCGTGGAGGAGGACGGCAACGGAGAGTGTCAGAAATATGGACAGCCAAGGTATCTTCCAGTGGAGGATATCGGCGATTTCTATGTTTTCGGGTCGCTGAGGGCAAACAGCGCGCTTTTCAATTTCCTTGGTCAGAAGAATATCTCGGTTCATTTCTTCGACTATTACCAGAACTATACTGGCTCTTTCATGTCGAGGGATTCGCTTCTGAGCGGAAGGATGCTCTTGACGCAGACCAACCATTATAGGAGCAAGGCCAAACGTGTGGAGATTGCCAGGAGATTCATAGACGGCGCCTCGTTCAATATGCTCACCAACTTGCAGTATTATCAGCGTAGGGGAAAAGAGTTGTCAGTCCAAATTGATAAGATAAAGGCTTTCCGTGATCAGCTGGAGAAATGCAACACCGTGAATCAGGTGATGGGCATTGAGGGCAATATCCGCCAGACTTATTATGAGGCTTTCGATATTATCATCAATGATTTCGAGATGGGCGGACGAAGCAAGCAGCCTCCCGCCAACGAGATCAACGCTCTGATATCGTTCGGCAATATGATTTGCTATACGGAGTGTCTGAGGGCTATTCATCAGACTCAGTTGAATCCCACTATCAGCTATCTTCATACTCCTGGCGAGAGAAGATATTCTCTGAGTCTTGATGTCTCGGAGATTTTCAAGCCGCTGATTGTTGACAGGGTGATTTTCATGGTTCTCAACAAGAGGCTGATTCAGAAATCTGATTTTGACCATAAGCTTGCGAGTTGTCTGTTGAACGAGCGAGGCAAGAAGTCTTTTGTGAAGGCTCTCGACGACAAGCTTAACGAGACTTTCAAGCACAGGAGTCTTAAGCGTGAGGTAAGTTTCCGACACTTGATAAAACTTGAGTGCTACAAACTTGCCAAGCATTTGCTTGATATGGAAGAGTATAAACCCTTTAAAATGTATTGGTAGTTATGTATGTGATTCTGGTTTATGATTGCAAAGAGAAGAATGTGGCCAAGATGCTGAAGCTTTGCCGTAAGTATCTCAACTGGATTCAGAACTCGGTTTTTGAGGGCGAGATTAGTGAGGTAAAGCTCAAGGAAATGCTTCTGGAGGCTGACAATTTTATTGATAAGGAGACTGACAGTATTATAATATTCAAGAACAGAAGTGAGAAATGGCTGGACAAGGAAGTGATAGGTAAACAGACTGCCGATTTGGATAACTTTTTATAGTTCAGTTTATTTCAGACGTTCTTTGACATATTGTGTAATTTTTTTATCTGTCGAAACTAATAACTTTTCGGATTATTTGGCATTGACAGATTTATGATATAAATTTGTGCAGATTTTAAGAGCCAACTCTCTGAGAATCTGCATAATTTTTTTCGCATTTTTGCCCTTTTAATTGAACCTTTTGGAATTGAAACGTAATGTACTGACTTTCGTTAGGAAGTACAGGAGTACTTTTAATTGAACCTTTTGGAATTGAAACGAGCTTTCAAACCTCGGTAATCAGAGTGTTAATAACTCTTTTAATTGAACCTTTTGGAATTGAAACGTATAAAACGTTCAATAATAATTTACCTTTCGACCCTTTTAATTGAACCTTTTGGAATTGAAACTAATTCTTTCAATACGTCTTTATATTTATCGCTTTCTTTTAATTGAACCTTTTGGAATTGAAACCTTTTTGATATTGGTATGAAAATCAAACAATTTGACGCTTTTAATTGAACCTTTTGGAATTGAAACAAGAAAATAAAACAAAGTAACGGTTCTTATGCTTACTTTTAATTGAACCTTTTGGAATTGAAACATCCCATCCGCACAAGATGCTTCTAAGTATGGTATGCTTTTAATTGAACCTTTTGGAATTGAAACTAGATATGGAAGAAATATTCAATACGATTAAAAATTACTTTTAATTGAACCTTTTGGAATTGAAACATTATGTAATCCTTCAACGTTAAAGTTTACTATTCTTTTAATTGAACCTTTTGGAATTGAAACAATATTAGCAAGTTCGTCCCAGTCCCATTTTCCACTTTTAATTGAACCTTTTGGAATTGAAACTTATTCGTTGATAATCGCGAAAGCATAACAAATCTACTTTTAATTGAACCTTTTGGAATTGAAACTATACTAGAGAAAACAAAACGCGTTTTGCGTATTTTCTTTTAATTGAACCTTTTGGAATTGAAACAAAAAAATAAAACAAAGTAACGGTTCTTATGCTTACTTTTAATTGAACCTTTTGGAATTGAAACACTTTCGCGAGTAAATTGACGGTGAATACCTTGGCTGTCTTTTAATTGAACCTTTTGGAATTGAAACGTCGGATGCGGTAAATGTCCAGAATGTCTTCAAAACTTTTAATTGAACCTTTTGGAATTGAAACGAGAGTATGGAGATAAAACAAAACGTCCACATTACCACTTTTAATTGAACCTTTTGGAATTGAAACAACTTCACAAACAGGAATATAAAAGGATTTATTAATCCTTTTAATTGAACCTTTTGGAATTGAAACTATCTACCAAACTTTACATATTATAACGGATTATTCTTTTAATTGAACCTTTTGGAATTGAAACGCAAGAGGGTCATGAATACAACTAGAGAAGTAATCCTCTTTTAATTGAACCTTTTGGAATTGAAACAATTCTCCCGTTGTAAGGTCAAGTATACCACCATTTCCCTTTTAATTGAACCTTTTGGAATTGAAACCGCTATCTTACAAAAAAACTTCGCAAACGTTATTGCGCTTTTAATTGAACCTTTTGGAATTGAAACAAAAAAATAGACACCTATTTTTTTTACGCTGTTTCCTTTTAATTGAACCTTTTGGAATTGAAACTCGAATTACATATACGGGGAGTTCTAATAACAGCACTTTTAATTGAACCTTTTGGAATTGAAACTTCAATCCAATTCGTAAAATTTTCATAATTACGATAACTTTTAATTGAACCTTTTGGAATTGAAACGTGAAATATAATTGATTGTTTTCGCAAAAATAAGTACACTTTTAATTGAACCTTTTGGAATTGAAACTATAGATTCAATTGTACGTGTCTCTATTTTTTTCTTTTAATTGAACCTTTTGGAATTGAAACAACTTATTTTCTTGCTGTTTGGTTGTTTTTTTTTCTCTTTTAATTGAACCTTTTGGAATTGAAACTAACGTCCAAACAGTCCGTTATTTATAGCAATTTCCTTTTAATTGAACCTTTTGGAATTGAAACTATTTTTTTGCCAAGTTGGGATAATTCTATTTTTTCTTTTAATTGAACCTTTTGGAATTGAAACAAACTTTTTGTAAAAAGTTTCACCAAAAACTTTTACTTTTAATTGAACCTTTTGGAATTGAAACGGGATAACAACAAACAAAGGTGCTTTGAGCGATGTCTTTTAATTGAACCTTTTGGAATTGAAACTGAGCTAAAATTTCTTCGGCAGCTTCATCAAAAACTTTTAATTGAACCTTTTGGAATTGAAACGAACTATCACTACCTAAAACATCGATTTTCATTCTTCTTTTAATTGAACCTTTTGGAATTGAAACTCTAGAACCAAGTCTTCAAGCATTTTAGTAGTTTCCTTTTAATTGAACCTTTTGGAATTGAAACCAATTTGCTGAATTTAAAAAAGTTGAAAAAAACGTTCTTTTAATTGAACCTTTTGGAATTGAAACAAAGGTGAAGATGAAAAAGAACTATCGGTTGAGTTCTTTTAATTGAACCTTTTGGAATTGAAACAATTTTATAGATTTTCCAATAGGTTCATTTATAATACTTTTAATTGAACCTTTTGGAATTGAAACAAGAAAGCGGTCAAAATCTTAGCGATGTGCCTTCACCTTTTAATTGAACCTTTTGGAATTGAAACTTAAAATCAATATAAAGACGATAAAAAATAGAACGCTTTTAATTGAACCTTTTGGAATTGAAACATTTTTGGTGTTTAACAGGTCAAACGCCAAATAACTTTTAATTGAACCTTTTGGAATTGAAACATGCTGTCAAGTTTTAATTCTTTCAACTCATTTTTCTTTTAATTGAACCTTTTGGAATTGAAACACATGTGGACAAACTTTGCCAAAATTAGCAATAGACTTTTAATTGAACCTTTTGGAATTGAAACTGTTTGCGCGCTTGCTGTTGCTTTTGGCTGTTTTGGCTTTTAATTGAACCTTTTGGAATTGAAACAACTTTACATATTATAACGGTCTATTACATTTACAACTTTTAATTGAACCTTTTGGAATTGAAACCACTCAGAAAAGCGATATAGACATGAAGAAAATACTTTTAATTGAACCTTTTGGAATTGAAACTTTTCATCAATTGGGGTTTCTTTTTCTGGCTCTGGTATCTTTTAATTGAACCTTTTGGAATTGAAACACATAATGCTCATCAAGTAAATAGTTACTTAACTCAGCTTTTAATTGAACCTTTTGGAATTGAAACATATATTTAAAAAATTTATTAAAGAATATGATAGCTTTTAATTGAACCTTTTGGAATTGAAACTAGATTATGACCACGAAAAAACCGCCTTAAAATATCTTTTAATTGAACCTTTTGGAATTGAAACTATTGCCAACTATTATTGAAATAATTCAATAATAAACTTTTAATTGAACCTTTTGGAATTGAAACCGATAATTTAGATTTTTGGAACGAAACTGGCGGACTTTTAATTGAACCTTTTGGAATTGAAACAATCTATCCGGTATCTGTTTGTACTCTGAATATCTCTTTTAATTGAACCTTTTGGAATTGAAACTTTTTCGAAGAACTTAACGGAGCAGTTCTCGGAGCTTTTAATTGAACCTTTTGGAATTGAAACTGAACAAGTTAGTAAATATACAAAAGTATTGTACCTTTTAATTGAACCTTTTGGAATTGAAACGACTAAGAGATTATTTAGGTGTCTCCGACGGGTCTCCTTTTAATTGAACCTTTTGGAATTGAAACATTTTTTTTGTTGATTTTAATTAAGGTGCAAATTGTCTTTTAATTGAACCTTTTGGAATTGAAACTTTTAAAAACCCTAAAATTCAAGTAATTAACCCATTCTTTTAATTGAACCTTTTGGAATTGAAACTGAAATTAGCGCATTTTTCCAGGACTCGCAAAAGCTTTTAATTGAACCTTTTGGAATTGAAACACATCTATAAATAACAAAGTAGAAACAGAAATAGCCTTTTAATTGAACCTTTTGGAATTGAAACTTAACATATTGACTTTCAGAGGGTAAAACGGGGGTCTTTTAATTGAACCTTTTGGAATTGAAACTTAGAATTTGTTGATAAGCTCTATGCACGTATGGCTTTTAATTGAACCTTTTGGAATTGAAACAGTGGTTCAAATGCTGAGTACAAAACTCTTCCAAACTTTTAATTGAACCTTTTGGAATTGAAACAATTACAGCAGTTGACTTAAAAAATAAAATTAGTCTTTTAATTGAACCTTTTGGAATTGAAACGCAATGTAATCAAGTTGATTTGCATTTATTGCAAACTTTTAATTGAACCTTTTGGAATTGAAACAAGTTGGTTGATGCCACTTCGCGCGCCATGCCCTCTTCCTTTTAATTGAACCTTTTGGAATTGAAACAGCAAAATAAAAATTACTTTGTTATAATTTAAAAACTTTTAATTGAACCTTTTGGAATTGAAACGTTCCAGATGGATTAGATTTATCCATTTTTGTTGACTTTTAATTGAACCTTTTGGAATTGAAACCGTTGTTTTGATAGTATATTCTTTACGCTTACTTACTTTTAATTGAACCTTTTGGAATTGAAACATTGTATCATATTGTTTAAGATGCGAAGACTTTTCAGCTTTTAATTGAACCTTTTGGAATTGAAACTGTGAAACACAACGCGTGGAACTTTTCAATTTTTGACTTTTAATTGAACCTTTTGGAATTGAAACGATTTAGGAGTAGCACAAAATGGAATAACCCAACTATTCTTTTAATTGAACCTTTTGGAATTGAAACTTTTATCGACTTCTGAAAACAATTTCTGAATTTCAGCCTTTTAATTGAACCTTTTGGAATTGAAACGACGTAAGTTATCCTTTATTTTTTGCACAATTAACTTTTAATTGAACCTTTTGGAATTGAAACTTTATAAAAGTTTTTGATGGAACTTTTTACAAAAAGCTTTTAATTGAACCTTTTGGAATTGAAACTATTCGAATATTCACCGTTAAATGGCAAGTTTTGCTTTTAATTGAACCTTTTGGAATTGAAACTCCTCAACGGTAGTAACATCAAACACAGCCTCATACTTTTAATTGAACCTTTTGTAATTGAAACAGTTCCGATACTAAAATGAAACATTCTAAATTTGACTTTTAATTGAACCTTTTGGAATTGAAACAGAATTAATGTTAGAAGTACTTTCTAAATCTTTAACTTTTAATTGAACCTTTTGGAATTGAAACACGGTACTGAGTTCATGGACACCTATGGCAGTAATCTTTTAATTGAACCTTTTGGAATTGAAACATTTACAAACTCATGACACAAAACTGGCTGTGTACTTTTAATTGAACCTTTTGGAATTGAAACTAAGGAATTCCATTTTCTAAAACAAACAATTTCGAACCCTTTTAATTGAACCTTTTGGAATTGAAACCATTCTTCTCTAACGTTTTTTAATACTTCTAACCCTTTTAATTGAACCTTTTGGAATTGAAACTCGCTTGTTGTAAAGGGTAATGATAGACAAACATTTCTTTTAATTGAACCTTTTGGAATTGAAACAATAAAATAGTAGTATCATAATTAATACTAGCATAACCTTTTAATTGAACCTTTTGGAATTGAAACAACGGAAAATTACAATTATGAGAAAATATATTTCCTTTTAATTGAACCTTTTGGAATTGAAACAGAAGAGAATTTGCTGAAGGTGTGCCTTCTACTTCTTTTAATTGAACCTTTTGGAATTGAAACATTATTGGAATCCCTCCATGTGCGCTTTTTGCGTCTTTTAATTGAACCTTTTGGAATTGAAACAAAAATTTAAAGATATTAAACCACGCAAACTGGATCCTTTTAATTGAACCTTTTGGAATTGAAACAATTCAGCGAATTTCTGAGCTGTAGCTGTGTTTAACTTTTAATTGAACCTTTTGGAATTGAAACGTAACAGCGCCCGAACTTGATATTTTATCCTTAGCTTTTAATTGAACCTTTTGGAATTGAAACAGTTCTCGGGTTACTTGTTCGAGCCGAAACTTTTCTTTTAATTGAACCTTTTGGAATTGAAACACAATAAATCCATGTTCCGGAGCATGAAAACTAAATGCTTTTAATTGAACCTTTTGGAATTGAAACAAAATATCAACTTGGCTCTTATATTCAGAGTTACCTTTTAATTGAACCTTTTGGAATTGAAACGCTTGTGAAAGAGTACAAGCCGGTAACACATTTAAAACTTTTAATTGAACCTTTTGGAATTGAAACTGAACACTATCTTGAACATACTTAAATTCACTATAACTTTTAATTGAACCTTTTGGAATTGAAACAACGTCTAAAATCTCAACGCACTTCAAAAACAACCCTTTTAATTGAACCTTTTGGAATTGAAACAAACAGCTATTCAAGCAAATGAACAAGCCCCGCAACTTTTAATTGAACCTTTTGGAATTGAAACAAAGATAATGAAAAAGGTTCAGTTAGTCAAGAAATCTTTTAATTGAACCTTTTGGAATTGAAACTACTTAGTTGCATCTTGTGCTGATGGTAAGGGTAAACTTTTAATTGAACCTTTTGGAATTGAAACCTATTTCTATGTTACGAAAGGCGTTCTCATTGCAACCTTTTAATTGAACCTTTTGGAATTGAAACATAAGCTTTCAATCTGTGCATTGTTGGGCTTAGCATCTTTTAATTGAACCTTTTGGAATTGAAACGTAAATTTAATAGGATTAAAGAAATCCGTTCTTTCTTTTAATTGAACCTTTTGGAATTGAAACACAGATTTTGCATTTACTTTATTTTTATCACTAACTTTTAATTGAACCTTTTGGAATTGAAACAAAAAAGACGATGTTACAACATGGACTTGGGTTGCTTTTAATTGAACCTTTTGGAATTGAAACTATCAACTAAATTTTGTCGCTAAAATTTCAGACACTTTTAATTGAACCTTTTGGAATTGAAACTATTTATACCTATCAATAAAAAAGAAAGTACAAACATCTTTTAATTGAACCTTTTGGAATTGAAACAAGATAACAACCTTTCAAAACGGCTCAGACGGTATAGTCTTTTAATTGAACCTTTTGGAATTGAAACCGCAAACTGGATCTGATTAAAACCGTCACGGGGTTCTTTTAATTGAACCTTTTGGAATTGAAACAACATAGTCTCGCCACTTCTTGCGTATGCTTCGTCTTTTAATTGAACCTTTTGGAATTGAAACGTTGTTGTTGACGAATCTGCACTTGAGTTGCCGTTTCTTTTAATTGAACCTTTTGGAATTGAAACAAATTATTAAATGAAATAAATGAGTTGTTAAGAACTTTTAATTGAACCTTTTGGAATTGAAACTGTTGTAAATTCATTTACTTTTATTGAACCTTTTAACTTTTAATTGAACCTTTTGGAATTGAAACTCGCTTTCGTAATAATTAATAAATTCTATTGTTGTCTTTTAATTGAACCTTTTGGAATTGAAACAACAAATTTTTGGGTATATAAATTGCGATTTGTCGCTTTTAATTGAACCTTTTGGAATTGAAACACTGACATTCCTTTTATTGGTGGACTTATAGACTTTCTTTTAATTGAACCTTTTGGAATTGAAACAAGTTTGTGTTTTCGTTGCCTGCTGTTAATCCTATACTTTTAATTGAACCTTTTGGAATTGAAACAAAGCACTGTTAATGTTACAAAATCTGCAATAAACTTTTAATTGAACCTTTTGGAATTGAAACCCACGATTGCAACAATGATAGCGGCGTGCATTACCTTTTAATTGAACCTTTTGGAATTGAAACTGAAGTAGTGAAGATTTAAAAAAATCGTGAATAACTTTTAATTGAACCTTTTGGAATTGAAACTACGTTGAGACGATTAGACGATTGTTCGTTGTATAACTTTTAATTGAACCTTTTGGAATTGAAACTATTGTATTCTGTAATGATCAGTGTTAGGATTACCTTTTAATTGAACCTTTTGGAATTGAAACGCAGTTGTTTAATAAAGCTTCGTTTGCTTTGATAGCTTTTAATTGAACCTTTTGGAATTGAAACGAGCTAACACCTGAATTATTGAAATCAATTGCTCATCTTTTAATTGAACCTTTTGGAATTGAAACGTATTTGAAGAGGGCATGGCGCGCGAAGTGGCATCACTTTTAATTGAACCTTTTGGAATTGAAACTAGTCATCAATGAAACGTTGATTGTATTGCAATTCCTTTTAATTGAACCTTTTGGAATTGAAACCTTCCCGAATTAGCTAATCTTGGTAACCAAAGCGCTTTTAATTGAACCTTTTGGAATTGAAACTCCTGTCGCCGAAGGCTTTAAAAAAATTTTTGATGACTTTTAATTGAACCTTTTGGAATTGAAACATCATCGCATTTGCTAAAGGTTATATATCTAATTCTTTTAATTGAACCTTTTGGAATTGAAACTAATGTGTTATTTTTAAATGTTTGTACAAATATACGCTTTTAATTGAACCTTTTGGAATTGAAACAATGAAAAACATCTTTAAAATGTGAATAAATAGTTTCTTTTAATTGAACCTTTTGGAATTGAAACCGATTTTGATTATCAAAGTGTTATCTATCAACCAATCTTTTAATTGAACCTTTTGGAATTGAAACCTTTTTAACGCTTACTTATAACCCTGACGATATTCCTTTTAATTGAACCTTTTGGAATTGAAACTATATTGCTTGTTGATGCATTGCAGTATTAGGCACTTTTAATTGAACCTTTTGGAATTGAAACATAATAGTACCAAGACCAGGACTAATGACAGAACCTTTTAATTGAACCTTTTGGAATTGAAACCGCTTTACAAACTATAAATTTAATTTTGATAAATGTCTTTTAATTGAACCTTTTGGAATTGAAACTTTTCTATTGTTAAACAAAATAATATTGTCAATTCCTTTTAATTGAACCTTTTGGAATTGAAACAAAAGTGGTATTTCTAAGGATTATTCAAATCAGCCTTTTAATTGAACCTTTTGGAATTGAAACGTTTTTTTACATAATGTAGGTAATAAATTTAAATAACTTTTAATTGAACCTTTTGGAATTGAAACGTTCCAAAACTGCTAGAAGATTTAGCAGTTTGATCTTTTAATTGAACCTTTTGGAATTGAAACATTGACAAATTCATGACAAAGCACTGGTTGAGTGAACTTTTAATTGAACCTTTTGGAATTGAAACAAGCGACTAACACGGCTAAAAATAGGAGACGCTTGTTGCTTTTAATTGAACCTTTTGGAATTGAAACTGAAGCGTACAAATGCTATAAGTAATGGCGGTTTAAACTTTTAATTGAACCTTTTGGAATTGAAACCATAATAAGGAATATAATCAAATAGCTTAACAAATCTTTTAATTGAACCTTTTGGAATTGAAACAGTTGGGAAGAGTTAAAAAAGCAATACGATTGCAACTTTTAATTGAACCTTTTGGAATTGAAACTCGAATCGAAATTTGTATTCCAAATACTTGTGTCCTTTTAATTGAACCTTTTGGAATTGAAACTATTTAAAGCAACTACAAGACGAAGAAAAACAAATCTTTTAATTGAACCTTTTGGAATTGAAACTATCATTATAAAAATATATTATTCAATGATACTCACTTTTAATTGAACCTTTTGGAATTGAAACAAGGAAGCACCACAATGACATTTACCGAAATGCCATCTTTTAATTGAACCTTTTGGAATTGAAACATGAGGTTGAAGTTCCTGATACTATTTCAGAACTCTTTTAATTGAACCTTTTGGAATTGAAACGAATGTTACGGATTTGTAATCCATAAAACCTCTGTCTTTTAATTGAACCTTTTGGAATTGAAACGTCGATTTTTTCAATGTTTATTTTCTTGATGGTAGACTTTTAATTGAACCTTTTGGAATTGAAACTTTTTTACAATATCTGCAGATATTATTTCTTGTAGCTTTTAATTGAACCTTTTGGAATTGAAACAAATAATTCACTTTAATTTTGAATGCTCTGAGTATCTTTTAATTGAACCTTTTGGAATTGAAACATATTAACAGGACTATGTGCAGAACCAAGCATTTTCTTTTAATTGAACCTTTTGGAATTGAAACTTGTAATGATGAATTCGGAAACGTCTTGGCCATTATCTTTTAATTGAACCTTTTGGAATTGAAACATTAAACACAAACGAAGGTAGCGAAGACCCTACAGCTTTTAATTGAACCTTTTGGAATTGAAACTGGATTAGTAGCTGTCTTATTACCGTTTCTTTCAACTTTTAATTGAACCTTTTGGAATTGAAACAATTATTACAACGGTTTGCTTCATCAGAAATTTCAAAACTTTTAATTGAACCTTTTGGAATTGAAACGTAGTTAATGTTGGGCTAATAGTTTCAGGAGAATAACTTTTAATTGAACCTTTTGGAATTGAAACGGTCATCATCATTAAGACGTTTGAAAAATGCTTCTCTTTTAATTGAACCTTTTGGAATTGAAACTAATGTTACTACAACCGTTAATGTTGAAAGTTCTGTTCTTTTAATTGAACCTTTTGGAATTGAAACACTTTGTTCATGAATTGTAAATCAGCTGTTGCTTTAGCTTTTAATTGAACCTTTTGGAATTGAAACATAATAATATTGTACCTAATGATAAGTCATATACTCTTTTAATTGAACCTTTTGGAATTGAAACTAATCAGACTGATTATAAGTTCCTACAAACTCATACTTTTAATTGAACCTTTTGGAATTGAAACAATTATTACAACGGGTTGCTTCATCAGAAATTCCAACTTTTAATTGAACCTTTTGGAATTGAAACTCATGATACTAAAATGCTTGGGACTGCACATAGTCTTTTAATTGAACCTTTTGGAATTGAAACTAGTTGGATAATAGTAAAAATTAGCATATTGCATCTCTTTTAATTGAACCTTTTGGAATTGAAACAATAGATTTTTTAATGTATTTGCGTTAGATAGTATCTTTTAATTGAACCTTTTGGAATTGAAACGTGGTTTCAAACTCTGAATTAGAAGTAGATATCGCCTTTTAATTGAACCTTTTGGAATTGAAACAACAAAGAGTTACAACAATTAGTAAACGACCGCAAACTTTTAATTGAACCTTTTGGAATTGAAACTTAATTTAACAGCGTTAACGCAAAGATAATGCAAGCTTTTAATTGAACCTATTGGAATTGAAACGGCATACATGTTACTTTTGCCATAATAATAATTGCTTTTAATTGAACCTATTGGAATTGAAACTCGTCATTACTATAACTTTTTAATTGTTCGTCTGAACTTTTAATTGAACCTATTGGAATTGAAACGCGCCAATTAAAGTGCCAACACCTGGATTAATTGCACTTTTAATTGAACCTATTGGAATTGAAACCTAAGCCATGATTGTATAATATGCGAAGGCACATCGCTTTTAATTGAACCTATTGGAATTGAAACTTTTCTTGGGTGAATTTTCTTTGCAACCCTCCTTTTCTTTTAATTGAACCTATTGGAATTGAAACAAGAAAATTTTACAAGCTAACGGCTCTTACGCTTCTTTTAATTGAACCTATTGGAATTGAAACCTAACAGAAACGTTTTTGCCACGACCTCTAGTAGCCTTTTAATTGAACCTATTGGAATTGAAACACTAATATTTGGACCAATCACCCAAATCCAAAATTTACTTTTAATTGAACCTATTGGAATTGAAACCAGCTAATTCTGCATTAACAACCGCAAGCGATGCCTTTTAATTGAACCTATTGGAATTGAAACAAAAATCTATCAAGACCATTTTAAAAACCCAAAAATCTTTTAATTGAACCTATTGGAATTGAAACACCGTTATCCAACAACAAAATTGGCAATGTTGTTGACTTTTAATTGAACCTATTGGAATTGAAACTGCAAACCTTACAAGAGCAGTTTAATCAACTACTTCTTTTAATTGAACCTATTGGAATTGAAACCAGTTAGGTTTTTTACAACAACAACAAGCATTAGCAGCTTTTAATTGAACCTATTGGAATTGAAACATGTTCATCGTCAAACGATGGATTGTAATCTAGGACTTTTAATTGAACCTATTGGAATTGAAACTTATCAAGAACTAAATGGCCATTAGGACTAACTTCTTTCTTTTAATTGAACCTATTGGAATTGAAACAGCATAAATTGTAATTCATAAGAATTGAAAAAGTAATCTTTTAATTGAACCTATTGGAATTGAAACTATTTACTAGCATCTTGTGCACTAGGAATAGGAAGACTTTTAATTGAACCTATTGGAATTGAAACGATAAAAAACTATATTCATATGGTGATGATTTTGCTTTTAATTGAACCTATTGGAATTGAAACATAACAATAACTATATTAGTACATAATGCAGAAAAGGCTTTTAATTGAACCTATTGGAATTGAAACAATGATTGATAAGCAGTTAAAAAAGATTCTAGACACTTTTAATTGAACCTATTGGAATTGAAACAAATTAGCAAGTTCGGGAAGTGGGTAATCTAAATACTTTTAATTGAACCTATTGGAATTGAAACAAGGTAGAAACTGAAACAGCGTAATAAAAAATAGGCTTTTAATTGAACCTATTGGAATTGAAACAAGTTTCAAAAAATCTCTTTGTTATTATTATACTATCTTTTAATTGAACCTATTGGAATTGAAACTTATAATAAAGTTTTTGGTTTCTGAAATTTGTTGACTTTTAATTGAACCTATTGGAATTGAAACTGTGATAATTGCACGGAGTGCTTGACACAAAAAAGACTTTTAATTGAACCTATTGGAATTGAAACAACTATATCGTTAGTGTCTGAAATTTTAGCGACAAACTTTTAATTGAACCTATTGGAATTGAAACATTTGCGCGAAGCTTCTCCTTTTCGTATGTTGCGTCTTTTAATTGAACCTATTGGAATTGAAACAAAGACGACGAAAAAGGTTCTGTTAGTCAAGAAATCTTTTAATTGAACCTATTGGAATTGAAACTTCTGTTTTTTTGTTGCCATATTCTAGCTTTATTCTTTTAATTGAACCTATTGGAATTGAAACTTTGGAGTTGGATTTCTTCAATAATTAAACAAAAAGCTTTTAATTGAACCTATTGGAATTGAAACGTTTAAAACACTCAAACAAATATTGTAGAGATCTCTTTTAATTGAACCTATTGGAATTGAAACTATTTACTAGCATCTTGTGCACTAGGAATAGGAAGAATCTTTTAATTGAACCTATTGGAATTGAAACTCACGTGCATCGTTTTCATCAAAATGCGCGCAATTACTTTTAATTGAACCTATTGGAATTGAAACCGTTATCTTACAAAAAAACTTCGCAAACGTTATTGCCTTTTAATTGAACCTATTGGAATTGAAACTTATACACGCATTCGTGTTCTTGAGTGTATTTAGAACTTTTAATTGAACCTATTGGAATTGAAACCGAGTTTATAATAATGGTGCTTATACTAGTGGTTCTTCTTTTAATTGAACCTATTGGAATTGAAACATTCTTGAGTTTATCTCTAAATTGACAATGAACACCTTTTAATTGAACCTATTGGAATTGAAACGTAGTTTCTTGTATAATTTCATTTGTATAAATAACTTTTAATTGAACCTATTGGAATTGAAACATATCAAAAAGCGGTGTCAATATTTCATTTATTTGACTTTTAATTGAACCTATTGGAATTGAAACTTCTAAACAAACGGCAATCAAAATGAAGAAAGAGGCTTTTAATTGAACCTATTGGAATTGAAACGAAAGATAAGAACTGAGTTTATTAAACCCTTTTAATTGAACCTATTGGAATTGAAACTGATTAAATTTTTATAAATCAATAACGCAAAATAACTTTTAATTGAACCTATTGGAATTGAAACTACTTCACAAATTGGAATATAGAAACTTTTATTTACCCTTTTAATTGAACCTATTGGAATTGAAACTACATCCAAGAAACAAATACCTGCTCTTTTACCTAAAAGGCTGTTTTCTGATTGGAATTGAAACTACATCCAAGAAACAAAGAGGGGAGGAGCTTGTATTCTTTTAATTGAACCTATTGGAATTGAAACATCGCAATAATGCCAATTATTTAAAAGGGCTTCAGACTTTTAATTGAACCTATTGGAATTGAAACAAAACCAATTCAGTGCATCTTTTTGTTACTAGACGCTTTTAATTGAACCTATTGGAATTGAAACGTTCTAAGAACTTTTTCAAACCAACGTTGTAACGCAACTTTTAATTGAACCTATTGGAATTGAAACGCATTTACGAAAATCAAACAAAATTTTTATTCATTCTTTTAATTGAACCTATTGGAATTGAAACAATACCAGTTGGACAATATTGAGATGTAAGATATTCTTTTAATTGAACCTATTGGAATTGAAACTATAATTAAGTATAAATAATAATTAAAAAAAATATTCTTTTAATTGAACCTATTGGAATTGAAACTTAGGTAAGTTCTAATTAGATTACCTAAATACTTTCCACTTTTAATTGAACCTATTGGAATTGAAACAAGAGAGCGGTCAAAATTTATCCGATGTGCCTTCGCTTTTAATTGAACCTATTGGAATTGAAACGCGTGGGAACCTCCTCAAGTTAATTTTGATACTAGCTTTTAATTGAACCTATTGGAATTGAAACGTCGCATAAATGCCAATTATTAAATAATGCAGTTTTCTTTTAATTGAACCTATTGGAATTGAAACTACATATACTATGTTTTTTATACTTATTTTTAAAACTCTTTTAATTGAACCTATTGGAATTGAAACTCTGAATCACGTAACAAGTTGTTAACTTGTTCAACTTTTAATTGAACCTATTGGAATTGAAACTTGTTCCAAACAAGGCTGATAGCACCCATTTTACCTTTTAATTGAACCTATTGGAATTGAAACTTATATCTATTAATAATATCGATAGCTTCTTTTTCGACTTTTAATTGAACCTATTGGAATTGAAACAAATATAAAAATAAAAGATAATAATAATAATAATACTTTTAATTGAACCTATTGGAATTGAAACTTTGTAGCTTTTACAATAGCGTCCCAAGCAGAAGTCTTTTAATTGAACCTATTGGAATTGAAACAAATATTGGTATTCTGAAAGCGGTTTACCTTCTGACTTTTAATTGAACCTATTGGAATTGAAACCAAGTAAGATGAAATCATCTCACCTTGTTTTCGACTTTTAATTGAACCTATTGGAATTGAAACAAAAGTGGTTTACTTTCTTTATTTATTTGTTGATAACTTTTAATTGAACCTATTGGAATTGAAACATAATTAAAGATAAATCACGTTATCCCGATAGAGTTACTTTTAATTGAACCTATTGGAATTGAAACTATTATTTGTATTTTCCTTACAAAAAAAAAATCAAACTTTTAATTGAACCTATTGGAATTGAAACAGTTTTACCGACGAGCATTGGATATGTAATCTAAACCTTTTAATTGAACCTATTGGAATTGAAACTTGGTCTGTAGGGTCATGGTCAAAATCGTAATTTGTCTTTTAATTGAACCTATTGGAATTGAAACTCAAAAACTTTTATAAAAGGGGGGGAGGAACACTTTTCCTTTTAATTGAACCTATTGGAATTGAAACGTTATAGACCACCACGATACAAAAATGTTAGGGACTTTTAATTGAACCTATTGGAATTGAAACCTAGAATTTTCAAACATAACAGAAGAACAAAAACCTTTTAATTGAACCTATTGGAATTGAAACTAGATTTCTGAGTTTATCTTTTTCATTTATAAGACTTTTAATTGAACCTATTGGAATTGAAACTTCATTTCTTCAGCAGTATCTTGAGACATACTTTCTTTTAATTGAACCTTTTGGAATTGAAACTTTCCCCTCTTTATCTTGAGAATAAGTATAATTTTTCTTTTAATTGAACCTTTTGGAATTGAAACTTGATTTCTTTGTTTCAACTTCATCTAAGTTGCTTACTTTTAATTGAACCTTTTGGAATTGAAACTTAGCAAATAATATCCCAACAAACAACGACAAAATTACTTTTAATTGAACCTTTTGGAATTGAAACCTTATAATTTCTATTTGATAAATTTCTTCATTTGTCTTTTAATTGAACCTTTTGGAATTGAAACTATAGTGATGAAGGTAATGTTACTGATTGTGGCATTCTTTTAATTGAACCTTTTGGAATTGAAACATCATAAAATTTTTGTACAGTATGTTCTCCTTTATTTCTTTTAATTGAACCTTTTGGAATTGAAACATATTCATTATTAAACATTTTTTGAGAATAATCTTCTCTTTTAATTGAACCTTTTGGAATTGAAACATTCTCGCATTTTATCTCTTATGACTTTTGCTAAAGCTTTTAATTGAACCTTTTGGAATTGAAACAGAAGAGAATTTGGTGAAGGTGCGCCTTCTACTTTCTTTTAATTGAACCTTTTGGAATTGAAACACTATCTTGATTATTAATTTCAGCATTAATCTCTTTTCTTTTAATTGAACCTTTTGGAATTGAAACTTTTTTACAGCGTCATTTAAAACGCTTGCAAATTCTTTTAATTGAACCTTTTGGAATTGAAACACGCATAATCTTTTATCTCTCGTTGATGTTTTTTCTTTTAATTGAACCTTTTGGAATTGAAACGTTGCAGAATAGAATCGGCTAATTGCTTGTTTTGTCTTTTAATTGAACCTTTTGGAATTGAAACACAATAACAACCAATACAAACACATATACATTACCTTTTAATTGAACCTTTTGGAATTGAAACTTGATATACCTTTAAAAAAAGGTATTTTCCTATTTGCTTTTAATTGAACCTTTTGGAATTGAAACTAGCAATATCCGAACATTAATCCCTGTGAGTTAGGATCTTTTAATTGAACCTTTTGGAATTGAAACTCAGAATTAAGTGTTTGTATCAAATCACTAGCAAATCTTTTAATTGAACCTTTTGGAATTGAAACTGTTTATCAGTAAATTCTTGGTCAGAAAGTATTGTAATCCTTTTAATTGAACCTTTTGGAATTGAAACATGTATGCACCTAAGCAAATTGCTTTTGTATTTTCCTTTTAATTGAACCTTTTGGAATTGAAACTGTGTTAAGTTCCATGTTTGTTCATTTCCTAATTTTCTTTTAATTGAACCTTTTGGAATTGAAACCTTTGAATATAGTCTTTGTAAGAAATAGTTCCTTTACTTTTAATTGAACCTTTTGGAATTGAAACATATTGATTTATAGTTCTATATTCTTCAGTTTTTATTCTTTTAATTGAACCTTTTGGAATTGAAACAGCCTAAACTTTTTTGTAAAAAAGTTTAATCAAACTTTTAATTGAACCTTTTGGAATTGAAACATTTTATAACTTGAGTCTCTGGAATTTTCTCTAAAACCTTTTAATCGAACCTTATGGAATTGAAACAGTTATGACAAGTGTACTTTTGAAGCACAAGGAGCTTTTAATCGTACCTTATGAAATTGAAACAAAGAAATGCGTAACAATGCAATGTATTTACTTTGCTCTTTTAATCGTACTTTATGGAATTGAAACACTCATCCTAAAAAACAAATCGTAGAAACATTAAGAACAATGACTTTTAATCGTACTTTATGGAATTGAAACACTCATCCAGCTACCGTTATTACAGAACAATTTCAAGGCTTTTAATCGTACTTCATGGAATTGAAACATAGTCAAGAGTTTATAAATATTTTACTTTTTTTTACTTTTAATCTAGCATAATGGAATTTGAACAAAAAAATATTATTCTTTAATTTTGTATAAAACTTTTAATAGACTTTTTATAATGGAACTATAAGATTAAAATAAATTAATCTCTATAGAGATTTTGTTTAGATGATTATCATAGTTGCAAATATTTTATGAATTATACAATTAAAAATACTAGATATTCCTTTTCTTAAATAAATTTATATCAATTTGGAAGTTTCATTTTTTTTGATATACCTTTGTATTTTAACAAAACAATAAAAATGAATTGTATAATTGTAGATGACGAGCCATTGGCTCGTGAAGCTGTTGAAAATCTTTTGGAATTAACTCCTGAAATTACTTTAATTGGTACTTTTTCAAGTGCTGTTCAAGCTCAAAAATTTATGACAAAAAACCAAGTAGATTTGGCTTTTTTGGATATTAATATGCCAGGTTTAACGGGTATTGAATTTGCTAAAACAATTTCGAATCAAACTTTAATTATTTTTACTACTGCATATTCTGAATATGCTATTGATAGTTATGAGGTTGATGCTATTGATTATCTTGTAAAACCTATAGAAATTGAGCGTTTTAAAAAAGCTGTTAAAAAAGCAGAATCTTATTATTTACTTCTAAATCAAGAAGAAAAAGAAAATGTTAAACAAATAAATTCAGACTTCTTTTTTGTTAAATCTGAACGTAAATATTTAAAAATTAATTTTTCTGATATTCTTTTTGTGGAAGGTCTTAAAGATTATGTAGTTCTTCAACTTTCAGACCAACGTATTATCACTCACAATACCCTAAAATCTATGGTTTCAATGTTGCCTCAACAATTATTTATGAGAGTTAATAAATCTTATATTATTAATACTCAAAAAATTACAGCTTTCGACAATAATGATATTTTTATTAACGACTACGAAATTGCTATAGGTGACAGTTTTCGTGATGATTTTTTTGAAAAATTTGTTACTAAAATTAGAAAGTAGTTTTTTTTATTAAAAATTAAGAGTTTAAGTATACTCAAACTCTTAATTCTTTGTTACTAACAATTAAAATTACCTAAAATTTCAACAAATTCTTTTGGCAACATAGAAATCATTTTTGTTTCAATATTTTTGGGTACACCATGATAATATGCTTCTGCAATTGCTCCAGTAATACATGTAAGCGTATCACAATCACCACCTAACGAAACAGCAAGACGTATTGCATTTTCAAAATCGGTACTTTCTATAAAGGCTATAATTGCTTCGGGGACTGTTTCTTGACATGTTTCGTTAAATTGGTATGTAGGACGAATTTGATCGCATGTGCGATTTAAATCGTAGCCAAATGTTGATGATATATATTCTTTTATTTCTTGTTTTGAATTTCCATTTCGTGCAAGAAATATTGCTGATGCTGTTGCTTGTGCTCCTTTTATTCCTTCTGGATGATTATGTGTTATTTCTGATGAAATTTTAGCTACTTTTAATGTTTCTTCTAATGTGTTGAATTTCCAACCAACTGCCGAAACTCGCATTGCAGAACCATTTCCGTATGATCCATATGGATGACGTCCTGTTTTTGACAATTGATAATTTTCATAATTCCTTAAATTCTGTGGTTGAAACAACCATGTTCTAAATCCTCCGCCATAGCCTCCTTTGGGACATGGATATTGTTTGGCTATTTCTACCATACAATCTTCTAATTTTTCCATAGAATATTGTGAATCTTCTATTAACCATTTTGCAATGGCTACGGTCATAACAGAATCGTCGGTGTAGTTACAGCCTCGTCCAAATAATTCAAATTCTGTTGTTTTTATATTATTAAATTCATAAACAGAACCGACTGTATCTCCTATTATTGCGCCTAATATCATAATTCTAAAATTTTAATTATTATCTTTGTGTAATATATACGCAATAATATTTTTTTTATTGTTGTAAAGTATTTTTTTTGTTTAACAGTTTTTGTAAACATAATTTACGTGTTTGTAAATTTTTTTTACAATATTTTTTTTATAATTAAATTGTATATTGTTGATAATTAAGCTATTAAACTTTTTGGCACACCGAGTGCAATATCCTAAGCGTAAACATAATTAATAATTTAAAAAAATTTAGTCATCATGAAAACAAATACTTTAGCTCAGATTTTTACAGTAGTTTTAATGTCAACAACATTATCAGTATCAGCAGTTAATCCTAACGATACAACAATTTATGAAGAAACAGAAGAAATATTAGAACTTGAAGATTGGATGTTTGAACCAACCGATTTTTCAGCAAATTCAGACAATGAATTAACTATTGAAAATTGGATGTTTGAATCTAATGTTGAAAATTCAGAATCTACTTTAAATATTGAAGATTGGATGTTGATTGCAAACGTTGAAACAAGCGAAGAAAGTGTAAATATTGAAGATTGGATGTTTGAAACAGAAAACGTTAAAGAAGAATGTTTAGAAATAGAAGATTGGATGCTTGAAATCAATATTGAAGAAGAAAGCGTCTTAGAATTAGAAGATTGGATGTTTCAACAAGAAAAAAATCAAGAAGAAATTCTTACAATAGAAAATTGGATGACACAACCATTATCATATTCAGCAGTTGCAAAATAAATATAAAAAAAAGCTACTACCTCAGCGCATAAATCGACCTAAAATCAAATATCTAAACAAATTAAACTTCAATTATAAATATTTTATTTTTCATCAAAAAATAACTTAATTTGCAACTTTTTCAGAAATTCATCAATTTAAGAAATTTCTTTTTAGAAAATTTAACAAATAGCAATGATAAAAATAGATGAATGAAACTATCTTTGCAATAGATATTCAATAATTACATAAAATGAAAAATAAAATTATTTTCTCTATTATTTTGTGTTTGACAATATTTAAAGTCAATGCACAAAACGACAATTGGTTTGACGAAAATGGCAATCTACTGCCTGAATACTTAGACTCAAAAGGATTGCTTGCCGATGAATATTTAGCTGACGCATACGAATTTAAAACATTAGAAGAGGCTATGTCAAATCCTCTTAGAGTGATAAAATTAAACTTATCAAACTCAAATCTTGAAGATTTTCCTATGGAAATTTTTCATTTTTTAAATTTGCAAGTTCTTGATTTATCTAGTAATAAAGTTGAAGTTATACCTAGTGAAATTTTAAATCTTACCAAACTTCAATATATAGCTTTAAATAATAATCACTTATCAACACTACCACCTGATATTGGAGTTCTAAAAAATTTGATTATGCTTGATTTAGAAAACAATAGAATCGAATTTTTACCTGACGAAGTTTGTGGTTTAGAAAATTTACAAAATCTTGTATTAGCAGACAATAATTTATTACGACTTCCCAAAAATATTGGTAAAATGTCAAAACTCAACAATTTGTCTTTGCCAAATAATAATATTCAAGAAATACCAGAATCGATAGGAGCTTTGTCGGAACTTCAAAGTTTAGATGTTTCATCAAACAATTTACAATCAGTACCTAAATCTATGAGCAAACTTCAAGCATTGATGATTTGTGATTTGCGCGACAATAAAATAATGTCGGTTCCTGAAAGTATCAGTGCTTTAAAACATCTGCCTTATTTAAATCTTTCGAACAATAACATTACAAATGTTCCTAAAAAAATAGGAGAAATGGAATTTTTACAAATGCTTGAACTTAATAAAAACAAAATTTCAAGTTTGCCATCTTCTATTTGTGATTTACAAATGCTTCAAGAACTTGATGTTTCCGAAAATAATTTATCATCGTTGCCAGACAATTTTTTTCAACTTAATTTTTTATCTAAACTTTGTTTAGATAATAATAATTTTACAGAATTGCCTGATTTTGAAACTTTAATTAATCTTACTGAATTAAATATATCTAACAATCAATTAGAAATGTTACCTATTGGAATTGAAATGTGTATTGGGTTACAATCATTAATTGCAAATCATAATAATATTTCAGAAATTCCTAATTTGGAAAATTTTTACGAACTAGAAACCGTTGATTTTTCTTATAACAAATTAACTGAAATTCCTACAAATATTTTGAATTTAACATCAATAAAAGAAATAAAATTAAATAATAATCAAATTCAAACATTACCAGAATTATATAATATAAAATCTGATTTAATAATAGATTTATCACATAATAGAATATCTCCTGAAGATATAGAAACTATTAAAAACAATCAAAATTTACAATCAATAAAATTATAATAATGAAAATAAGAACAGGATTAGGATTTGACGTTCACCAATTGGCAGAAGGAATTCCATTTTGGTTAGGAGGAATAAAAATAAATCACACAAAAGGTGCTGTAGGTCATAGCGATGCAGATTGTTTAATTCATGCAATATGTGATGCTCTTTTGGGTGCTGCCAACAAAAGAGATATTGGATATCATTTTCCTGATACAAGCGACGAATTCAAAGGTATTGACTCTAAAATATTGTTAAGCAAAACTTGTGAAATAATCAGAAATGCAGGTTACGAAATATCTAATGTAGACTCTATTATTTGTCTTCAAAAACCGAAAGTAAAAGACTATATTCAAACTATGCAAGAAACATTGGCTAATGTTATGAAAATTGATATTGATGATATTTCAATAAAAGCAACCACTACCGAAAAACTTGGTTATACTGGTAGAGAAGAAGGTATAGCAGCCTACGCTAATGTATTGATTTATAAAAATTAGAATTTTAATTATAATATATATAACGGTTTTCAAATTATGAGAACCGTTTTTTTTTGTTTTATAAATTGTGATTTTTTGTAAAGTTAAATATTTGTAGATTTTAACTCTTAATTTTATTTGTAATATAATCTAAAATCATATTTTATATCTTATTATACTGAATAACACATTATTAAATAATGTTCTGTGTTAAAAAAATAAAAAAATAATTATTGACATTAAACATGATTCAATTTTCATAGTCAATAAAATTAGAAAAAATAATAAAATATTGAATATTAAAATCATTATGAGAAAAAAAATATTTCTTTTACTTGTAACCTTATGCCTAACGTTATCGTCTTGGGCTCAACAAGATACAACGCAACAAAAACTTCAAATTAATGGTGAAGTTAAAGACTTTTTAACCCAAAAAGCAGTTGATACCATGTTTGTTGAAATAATCAAGGATGGTCGTAGTATAGATACTGCCGACGTTCGTATTTGGGGTTGGGGAAATCGTCGCCAAAGTTCGTTTTCGTTTACGATTACAAAAATTGGGAATTATCAAATTCGCATTTGGTCGCCTGATTTTAAAACCAAATTTGTACCCTTAAATATCGACAAATTTCATAAAAACGAAAAATTTAGAAATCTTCCTGTTACATATCTTCAACAAGAAAAGAAACTTGATGAAGTTTTGCTTGATGAGGTAACGATAACTGCAACACGATTAAAATTTTTCACTAATGGAGATACACTAGTTTATGATGCAACAGCTTTTCAAATGGCTCAAGGTTCAATGCTTGATGCTCTTATTAAAAAACTTCCTGGCGTTGAAATGAAAGATGGTGGTGAAATTTATATTAATGGGAAAAAAGTTGACGAACTTCAACTTAATGGACGTGAATTACTAGATTCTGACAAAGAATTGTTTCTTGAAAATCTTCCTGCATACATGATTAAAAACATTGCTACATACGAACAAACTCCACGTGAATATGCAGGAACAAAACTAGAAAATACAGTTGAAAAAGAAACTGTTATGAATGTGAAGATGAAACGAGAATATTCTAAAGGTTGGATTTTTAATATGGAAGGTGGTGTTGGAGCTTCGATGTATGATGTTGATGAATTTAATCCAGACAAATTTCTTGCACGATTATTTGCCTCAAGATTTTCTGATAAGTCACGACTTTCGATGTTTGCCAATTTTAATAATTTAAATGATTATCGAGATCCTGGAGAACAAGGAAGTTGGACGCCTCTATCGCAATCAACTGGTTTAATGGATACTTATAAAGTTGGTGTCACTGGAAATAAATATTCAGATGGAGATGTATTTAGATATAATGGAAATGGAAGTGTTACATACAACGAAAGTACAACAAATACCTGGGGAAATGGACAGCAAGATATAAACGGTACAAGTAGTACATATAGCCGTTCATATAATCTTCGTACTTCTTATGATACACGTATTCAAACGCAACATCGTTTTAATTTTAATCAAAAAACAAAACCTGTTTGGAATGCTTTAAAAAATGTTTTTGCTGATGCAAATATTCGAGGTAGTTATCATAAATATTCAAACAATCAAACAGATGCTTCATCAAATCTTGATGCAGATGTTCGTGAAAATTGGGGTAAAGAATGGCTTGATAGTTTACTTAATCCACAAGCAGGCGATTTATTAAAAATGTATGCTGTAAACCGTAGTATAACTCGTCAACATGGTGAAGGACACGACGAAAGTGTTAGTGCAACAGGAAGATTTAACGCCTCTCCTCAATATAACGATAAAATTAGATTTAATGCAAATGTTAGTTATAGTTATAATAATCAAGAAACTCCTTCATATAATCATTATCTTCTAGAATTTCCTAAAAACACACAACAAAATAGTCAAGATTTAAATAGATATAACGACAATTTTGAAAATTCAAATCAAGTTCAAGCCGGTGCTGGTATTGATTATACTATTGACGAAGATATGAAACATAGTGTAAATATGAATGTTACCTACAATTATATGAACCGAGAATCTAATCGTTCATTATATCTTCTTCATTTGTTAGATGGTTGGAGAAGTAATGAACGTGAACTTGGTATGTTGCCATCTGTTAGCGAACTTGCCTCAACTATGGATAATACAAATAGTTCTTACACTCGAACAATTAACAATAATACTAATCCTACTATTGGATATAGTTTACAACTTAGAAAACCTGAAGGAGGTGGATTTACAAATTTAAATCTTCGTCTTTCAACTCCAATTAAAAGTGAAGAAATTACATATCGAAAAGGTGGAATTGACACTTTGTTAACACGTACAACATCATTTTTACAACCAAGTATTAGTTTTTCGAAAAACAATTTTCAAAAACAACAGATGTTTAATATTTCATATAATCTAACATTTAGTGCACCTACATTAACTCAGATGGTTGATTTAATTGATAATAGTAACCCATTAAATATTACTCATGGAAATCCAAATCTTGAAAATTCAATGTCGCATAGAGTGAATATGTTTTATCGTGATATGTTTAAAAAGAGATATGGATTAAATACATCTTTTTCGTTTTCTGCATCAAATAATGATGTTGCAATGGGATATATCTACGATCCACAAACTGGTGTAAAAATATCAACTCCTCAAAATGTTGATGGAAATTGGAATCTTCAAACATCTGTTGGATCTTCAATTCCTGTTGATAAAGACCAACGAAATGTTTTTAATATTAATGCAAGATATGGTTTTACTCATAGTGTAGATTTAAGCAGTACATCAAATACCCCAGAATTATCAGAAGTGGGTACTCATAATACCGAAGGTTCTTTACGTTACGATTGGAAACCAAATGATAAATTACAATTTGGATTAAATTCAACCGTAACATATCGCAAATCAACTTCAGAACGCGTAGGATTTAATGAGTTGAATGTTTATGATTATAGATACGGAGCTTCAATGCAAGCAGAACTTTGGGGCGGATTTCAATTTTCAACAGATATAACAATGTATTCGCGTCGAGGATATTCGGGTAATGATATGAATAGCGACGAACTTGTATGGAATGCACGAGTAAGCAAAGCCGTTTGTAAAGGGAAAGTAACTATTATGCTAGATGCCTTTGATCTTTTACACAATTTAAGCAATATCCGTTATTCTGTAAATGCACAAGGACATACAGAAACTTATAGTAATGTAATTCCATCATACGCATTATTACACGTTGTTTGGCGATTTACAAAAAATAAAGGAGATAAAGGAAATCAATCTCAAATAAATGATAGAATACCAGAAGGAAGTTTTCCTGGAGGCGGACGACCAGAAGGTGGGCGACCAAATGGGGGAGGAGGTTTCCCTGGTGGAGGAATGCCTGGTGGTAGACCTCCAATGCATTAGAAATTATTGTTGTCCGAGATATAAAAAACGTAAAAAATAGAGGCTATTACATTTGGAATAGCCTCTATTTTTTGTAATATAGTATTGTTTAAAATATTACATTATGAGAAAAATATAGTAAAAAATCATGAAAAAACAATAGTAAATCAAATATTATATTTTGATAGATAAAAAGAAATAAAAAAAATATCTCGGATATCAATAATTTTTTATTTTAGACAACAATACAAAAAAACCGGATTATATTAATCCGGTTTTTTTATAGTTATAAAATAATATATAATAAATTATTTTCTACCAACACCAGCAGGACTTCCTACGCGAATCATTGCACATCGGAATCCTAAGTCGTCTGCAGATTTATCTTGTTGTAAAAATCTTCTAGTACCAGGAACCATCCAATAAACACGATCTCTCCAGCCGCCTCCTTTATAAACTCTAACGCGGTCATTAACTAAAGAAGAAACTGTGATACCATTAACTGTAGAGTCAATTTTATTATTATACATACGTTGAGAACCAATATCAACACTAGAAATAGAACCTGCCCAATCGTCTTGTTTACTACTAGAACGAAGGTCTCCATCTTTATAGTTAATATTGTCTGCTGTTTGATAGTTGTTTCTATCTTTATCGTCAGGAACATTTTCGTAAACTAAACGACCAGTAACTTCGTCTTGAACATATTCTCCGTCAACTTCTTTCTTCTTTTGGAAAACATTACCTCTAAAAGGATTAAATTCTTCAACGTCAATATTTGTACTAGCACGATAAACATCAAGAACCCATTCGTTAACGTTTCCTGCCATACAATACAAACCATAATCATTTGGCCAATAACTATCAACTGGAGCAGTAGGTGCTGCATTATCGTTAAGATAACCTGCAACCCCCATCAAGTCGCCTCGTCCACGTTGCATATTTGCTCTAAATAAACCACGATTAGCTTTTTCGTCGTTTCTTACATAGTGTCCATTCCAAGGATATAATCTCTGATTAACAATACGTTCTGGAGATGTAGAAGAGTTTCCGATAAGTGCTAATGCTGCATATTCCCATTCTGCTTCGGTAGGTAAACGGTATGATGGCAACATAATACCATCTTCCATTTTTGCAGCACGTTCACCGTCTGGAGAACTTGGACTTTTAATGTTGTTTTTAACTGTACCAATATATTTTCCTGCAATATAAGCCTCGGTATTAAAGTTATTAAAACCTTTTTGCTCTGCATCATATTCAAGAATTCCGTGATCGATAAGAGCTTTTTCGTTAACACGGTCGGTACGCCAAATACAATAGTCTGTAGCTTGTTCCCAATTAACACCTACAACAGGGTAATCATTGTAAGCAGGATGACGGAAATAAAATTCAACGTATGGTTCATTGTATGCCAAACGTCTACGCCAACACATTGTATCAGGAACAGCTTTTTTATAGAGTTCTGGGTTTTCATCGTAAAATATTTTGTTTACCCAATTTAGGTATTCGCGATAGTCTACGTTGCTTACTTCAGTCTCGTCCATATAGTAAGAAGAAACAGTTACACGTTTTCTCATACTATTCCAGTCGCTCATAATGTCTTCTTCTGTGCTACCCATTGTAAATGTTCCTCCTTCGATTAACACTAATCCTGGTCCAGCTTCTTGTTCAACATATTCAGCAACTTCAAATCCGCCCATTTTTTGGTCGTTGTATGCCCATCCAGTTTTGCCTGATGAACCGCTTCGTAAAGCTACTTTGGGACCACATGACGAGAAATATGTAGCACCTGCAAGTAAACTTACTAGCATTATTATCTTCAATCGCACTTTCATATTATTATTAGTTTTTAAACAAAATTTCACAAATATAACTAAAAAGCGGGACATAATATTGTTTGTCGACCCTCATTTTTTTTATTGTTTCCTAATTTATATTTTACGGCTATTTCGTGTGTGCCGTATGTTTTTTTTATTATTGGTGATATTTCAAAATCGTGTCCATATCCTATTTGAATATTTTTTACTGATATTCCAATACTTGCAATTATTGCACTAGCTTTATATTCATTTTTTTCTATTCGATATGTTATTCCTGCAATTAATGGATAGCTATCTAAATAGATTCCTGCTTGGATTGTATTTGTTGAGCATTGTCGCCTATATATTATACTTGGTATTAGGTATGATGTTTCGTATTTTTGATTTTTTATTAAATGTGGGATATTTATTTTGTGACTTAATAATGCTGATATTATTTTATTATCTCTATCATTATTATTTGAAATATCAAAATTTACGATATTATAAATAGCTACACTTGCTATTGTTTTGTTATCAAAAATCATTAATCCTAAAGATAAATCTAAAAGATTGTTTGTAGGTATGTCTGTATATTCTTGGAGCCCACTTATGTTTCCATTTGATGGGTCTATCATGCTGTAATATACAAGATTATTTTGCTTTATTTTTTGATTAAAATAAGAAATTTCTATTCCTGCAGAACATCTAAATCTACGTGTTAGTTTCACTTTTGTAGAATATGAGACTGCAAAATAATTGTTGTAAAAAGTTTCTCCACTTGAAGTTCCGTAAGTTCTAAATCCAATGCCACATCTATTTAAATTTTGAATATATGAAGCACAATATGTTTTGTAGCCATTTCCTATATTGGGCCATTGATGTTTTAAGATAAGATTTATTTCTTTACATTCTTTCAATCCTGAAAAAGCAGGGTTAATTGATAATTTATCGGCATAATATTGCGAAAAATATATTTCTTGAGAATATGTTGTTATTGATGATAATATTATTACAAGAAATATATATATTTTTTTCATTTTATGTTTTTATTTAATAAAAGATACCTCTTCTAAAGTATGTGATATCCCAAATATTTTATATCCTGCTTGTGTTAATTGAGCAACAGCTTTTTTTGACATCTCTCTTTTTGTAGGAAATAGTCTATCATGAAATTCAATTAATAATTGTGTTATATCAATTTTTGATTCTATAATATTTTCAATAACAGCATATTCTGAACCTTCAATATCAATTTTTAAAACATCAATGTGAGTATGTTTTAATTCTTTCATTATATCAGAAAGAGTTTTCATGTTTACTTCAACGTAATTATCTGTATTAACATTTGATTGTTGAACCATACTACCAGAGACATAGTTGGAATTTTTAGGTAAAAAAAAATTAACTTTTTCAGTTTTATTACTTATTCCAAAATCATAAAACGAAAAATTATCATTGATATTTTGTTGTTTTATCCAATTGATAGATTTTGGAGTTGGATCAAATCCGAAAACTTTAGCATTATGTTTTGAAATGATTTCTTGGTCAAAACTAATATCTGTACCAATTCCAAAAGAATAAACTATTGAGTCTTGATTTAAAAGATTTGGATTAATAAAAAAACCAGCATATTCGTTTCCATACCAAATTTTAGGTGTTTTTATTGATGTTTTTAAATGTTTTACATCATCAGTTAGGCGGAGTTTTATTAGTTTAAGAAATTGAGATATTTTGCTCATTTTTTTTATATGTAAGTTTTTTTTACTAAAATCAAAAATAGTATTTAAACGCAAAAGTAGTTTTTTTATCTAAAAAAAAGTGTTTTATTAAAAAAATTAAACATGAAGTTATTTTTTTTTGTTGATTAATAATTTTAAGTGTAAATTTACACATTGAAATATTATTCAAAAATTCAATAATAAAAAATGATAAAACGATTATTATTATTTGTATTTTTATTATTACCGTTGTCAATGTTTAGTCAAACAGATACAACAGATTATAATGATATAAAAGTAAGTATCTTAACATGTGCTGACGGAAATCAAATGTATGCAGCATTTGGACATTGTGCATTTAGAGTAGTGAGTGAAAGTAGAAATATTGATTATGTATATAATTATGGAACTTTTAATTATAAACAAAAATCTTTTTACATAAAATTTGTTAGAGGATTTTTAAATTATCATGTTTCAAAAGCCACATACTCTAGATTTTGTATAGAATATGACAGATCAGGACGAGAAATAAAAGAACAAGTTTTGAATTTAACTTCTCAAGAACGTCAATCAATGTTTGAATATCTTGAATGGAATAGTTTAGAAGAAAACAAATATTACAAATATAATTTTCTTGAAGATAATTGCGCAACAAGAATTAGAGACATAATTGAAAAAATATGTAAAGAAAATGTAAAATTTTCAAAAGAGCAATATACTGAAAGTTTTAGAGATATGATACATTCCCATCTAACCGAAATGCCTTGGTTTAGATTTGGGGTAGATTTATTAATGGGGCTTCCTGTAGATAAAATTGCAGATTGTAGAACAGCAATGTTTTTACCAGAACACGTTTTTACAACACTTAACAATTCAACAATAACTCATAACGGAATAGAAGAACCATTAGTGTTAGAAACAAATACACTTCTAGAATTTGAACAACCTGTTGACAAATCAGACTTTTTTACATTTTTATCACCATCGTTATTATTTTGGATGATGTTTTCTCTTTTAGCATTAATAACATTTTATGAAATAAAACGTGGTAAATTATATGCAATTATAGATCGAATATTATTATTTATTGTAGGATTGTTTGGAATATTGTTTGTATTTATGTGGGTGGGAACAGAACACACTGTAACAGTAAATAATTTGAATATTCTTTGGGCAATACCAATACACATTGTAGCATCATTCAATATTAAAAATTATTCACAATTTTGGACTAAATATTTTAAAGTAACAGCCGTTATAACATTGATAGTTTTATTATTTAGTGCTTTATTGCCACAACAATTTGATATAGGATTTTATCCATTAATGTGCATATTAATATTACGTTTGTCACGTCTTGGATTTTGTAAAAGATATTAATTAAAAAAATATGAAAAAAGTAAAATATATTATAGTATATTTATTAATGTTATGTTGTTCAACAACATTAATAGCGCAAGATATGGTAATTGTAAATCCTGAAGTCAAAAAAAATATAGAATATGATTTTAATAGTGAATGGCAATATTTATCAACAGATTTATATTTATTTAATGCCACAAAATTTCAACCTTTATTAAACGAGATATATTATAGTCCAAAAAAGAAAAAGAAATTTGATGATGTAAGAAACATTTTAATAACCACAAATATAGATGGCACTTCATTAGGAAATTTATCATATCCAATATATAATTTCAATGTTGACAATACTTTAGGTGATATGAAAACATTTACATCTGAAAACTATGAAGCCGTAAATGTGATAGATAATTTGCCAATATCAACTTTATCAGGAGGAAAAATTGATGCCTCAATAAATATTGATGTAATAACAGGAGATAAAATAAATAGAATCTATGATTTTGTATCAGAACAATTAACCAAAATATCTAGCCTAACAACACCATTAGGAGCAACCAAAACTCTTGTAGGAGAATTAGGAGCGTTAATAAAAGCAAAAAGCAATAATCAAGAATATCGTTTTAATTCAACAATAAGGCTTTACGAAGAACGAGATTTTAATAAGAAAATATGTTCAGTTTCAGTATATTCATTTATACCATCACAACAAGGACATTCTGAAATGAATTTTGAAAAATTTGAACAATATTTTAATACAGAAAAAGAACCAACAATTGATCGAAAAAAAATTCAAGATTTAATAGGAGAATGTAAATACCCATATTTTGTTGTAGTAAATTACAAATCAAAATATATATCAGAACCAGTAGTCGGTGATGACATAACATCAGAATATGTAGAAACACGATTAGCAAAAATAAAACGTAGTTATAATTCTAATTTAATTAGTAATGATATTTATACACAAGAATTAAAACTTATCGAATTTTTAAAAGCATTTATAACATTAAAAAACAGTATAAATAATTACACCCTAAACTATAATAATCAAACCACCAATGATTTTAGAAAAATGTTTCAAAAAATATTTGTTGATTATAGAACATTGAGAAACATAAATAAATCTTGTCAAACTGAATATATAAACAATTCAATCTATCAAAACGAATTTAAACAAACCTATGAATCAATAATGCGAACAGCAGAAATATATTTAGATGCAGATAAAAATCTAAAAAATATAAAAAAGATAACACAATTATTATCAGAATATAATTTTAATAATATAACCCAAGAACAAAACGAATTAGTATTGCAAACCTTGCATTCAATAGACTTTTCATCTCAAAACGATACAGGAGTAACACAACTAAATAAATTAATTAATCGTATAGAGAACCAACATTACAACAAATTTTTTGCAAATAAAGTTGAAAAGTTGAATAAATTAACACCTTCAACAGAATCAACAGAATATTGCGAAACATTAAAATCAGAAATCAATGCAACATATTGTAAATCATGTAAAACACACGCAGATGTTGCAATATCTGACTATTTTATTCGCTTAGAAGACTCAAACAAAGTTTTAGCAATAAAAAAACTAAATAATACAATAACAACAGCAAAAGATTGTATATTTGCAACTTTGCAAAAAGAGCAAATAATGAAACAACATTTTGACAACGATTATAAAGAATCAATGCCTATGGATGTTGAATTTGTTTATCAAGAATATTTAAAAATGCAACAAAATAGAGAAAAACTACAATCACTAATCAAATTTGAAACTCAAGATACAAAAACATCTGAAATTGAGAATGTAATAGAGCAGATACAAATTGCAATAACAGAACTAGCAACATTACAAGAATCAATATGCAAAAAAATGCCTAAAATTTGCGAATAAATTATATTCTGAATCGGTATTGTATTTGTTAAATAATTTTATATCTTGTGCTTCAAAATTTGACTACTATTTTTTTGATTTTAAATAATAATAAAAAAATGGTTACGTTTTACAAAAAGGTTGATAAAAACATGAATACTTTGAAAAGATATTTTGTAATACAATTAGTTGCGGTACTATTTATTTTTTCCGCTATAAAATGCGATGCTCAAATCATACAGTTTTCGCAGTTTTATTCATGCCCACTTTATTTAGCTCCATCTTATGCTGGAGCAATTGATGCTAGTAGATTAGTTGTAAACTATCGAAATCAATGGCCTGAGTCGGGAACATTTAATACATATGCAGTTAGTTATGACCAACATTTTGATAAAATCAAAAGTGGAGTTGGCTTAATGGCATTAAGAGACGAAGCTGGAGATGGTAATTTAGCATTAACAACTATAGATGTTTGTTATTCTTGGTATACAAAAGTGTCTAGAGAATGGACAGTTCGTCCTGGAATTTCATTTAAATATAATAAAAGAAGTGTCGATTTTGAAAAACTTGTTTTTAATGATATGATAGATGAAAATGGAGATATCACCCGTTTAACTGCAGAAACAGCACCTCTAACAAATAAACCATATATTGATATGCAAGTTTCATGTTTAGGATATAGTGATAAATATTGGGGAGGCTTTTCTGTTGACCATCTATTAAGACCAAAAACTTCATTATATAATGATGATTCTTATCGTGAGGACATCAAAGTTTCAGCATTTGGAGGTGCAAAATTATATGTAGGAGGACCTTCACGTTCAGCAGGTCGTAGAAATAAAGATGATATGCAAAGTGTTTCATTTACAGCTCTTTATGAATATTCTAAATTATCAGACCAATTAAGTCTTGGTGCTTATTGGAACAAAAATCCATTTACTTTAGGTATGTGGGTTAGAGGTATTCCCGTTGCCGTTAGAGAAGATAGCTATAGCAACCTTGACGCTATTATTCTTCTTATTGGATACAAAATTTTTGATCTTCATATTGGATATAGCTATGACTTTTCTATTGGCGAACTTTTAAGTACTACTGGTGGTGCTCACGAAATTTCAGTTATGTATGAGTTTAAAACTGCAGCAAAAGCAAAAAAACGTCATACCGCCATTTCTTGTCCAAGATTATAGTATGTTCTAGTTTAAGTAAAATTTTATAATTCTGAAAAGAATATTATTAAATTTCCATATGACTATTATTAAAACTGGCTCTTAGCAGATTTTGCTAAGAGCAGAATTTGTTGTATTTTACAAAATATATCTTTTTTCTTTTCTTTAGTTTTTTTATTAAAATATATTCCCTTCAAAAAAATAATATAGTTACAATTATATATTAATACAAGAGTGATAGAATTCAATTCATAAAATATAATTACCAAGATTAAATTTTAATGATTAAAAAAAACATGAATTTTTATAGCAGGAAAATAAAATAATTATGAAGTTTAAAGGATATATTATAGCGTAATAATGTAAAATATAATTCTAAAATTAATAATAAGTAAACAATATAATAAATATAAAATAATATTAGTAAAAATCACTATATAATTTAACTATTACATTCAAAATGTAATAAAAAAAGCATCAAAAAAGAAAAAATGAAATATAATATAATAATATCCTTAAAATACGAATAAGAAGTTTAAAAATAAAGAATAAAAGAAATTACTTTGTAAAAAATAAATAATAAAAGCTATAATTTCCACATTTATTTGAAATTATAGCTTTTTTTATTTATTGTAGCGAGACCCGGGATTGAACCGGGGACCTTATGATTATGAATCATACGCTCTAACCAGCTGAGCTATCTCGCCCTCTTGCATAGCCTTAGACCTTGAAATATCCCTTTTTCTAAGACGGTGCAAAGGTAGATATTATTTTTATATCCACAAATATTTTTTAGAGTTTTTTTTAATTTTTAGAGTTTTTTTTATTATGTAAAGAATCAAAAGTTTATTATACAAATAATTACATCTCCTAAAAAAAATAAATAATATTTTGTAATATTCTCTATTCGGTATAAAATTTGAAAAAATATAAAAAAAAGTGTAGATTTATTTCTTTTTTACAAAAAGGTACACTATATTGCATTAATTTTCGTAGATAGTATATTATGAAGTTAAAAACTAAATTACCATTATTTACGAGTTTTACAGTGTTGACTTCAATTGTTCTTATTGCATTTTATTCGATATCAAAATTCAAAGCTAATGCTTTGGAAGATATCCAAAAATTTAAGAAAGATCAAATTGAAACATTAACCAAGCAGCTCAAAGATATCGTTAACATAGCATACGATATGATAGACCATTCATATCGTAATAGTAGTGATATGGGGGTAAGAGAAAGATATGGATTTGAAATTACAGATAGCCTTGATGATGAAAACGTGAAAATGGTTGCCATAAATATGTTGAAAATCACACTTGAAAATCTTAGAGTTTTAAGATTTGGCGTTGATGGATATTTATGGATTAATGAATATGAACCTCCATACGTGGTTGTGATGCACGCATCTATGCCTGAGTTGGAAGGTGATCCTCACGTCTTTTATGTAGGAGATACTGACGAAAACGTTTATGACGCTTATGCTGATTGTATTAGAGCTAACAATGGAGAAGGAATATTAACATACCAATTCTACAAACCAGAAACTAGTGAATGGATTAGTAAAATAGCATTTATTAAACTTTATGAACCATTAGGTTGGGTTATTGGAACTGGTGTGTACGAAGATTATATCGACGAACTTGTTCTTGAAAAAACAGTAGCTTTAAATACTCGTATTTCTAACTTGGTAAGAATTACCATTATAATTGGTGTTATATTGATTTTGATTGCAACAATTGTATTGTATTATTTCGGTAATTCAGTAACAGAACCTATCAAGATGATTGAAAACCAATTAAATCAGATGTCTCAAGGACTGGTTGTTGAAAAACTTGCTCTAGAACGTAATGACGAAATTGGACAGATGAAAAAATCACTAGATGCTTTGATTGAAGGATTTGCTTCGTATGCAGGATTCGCAAAACAAATTGGGATGGGTAACCTTGATAGCCAATTTAAACTACTAAGTTCAAAAGATAATTTAGGAAACTCTCTTCTTGAGATGCGCGATTCATTAAGAAAAGCTCAAGAAGAAGAAGAACGCAGAAAAGAAGAAAATAAACGTCGTCAATGGGCTGCTGAAGCCATTGCGGTTTTAGGTGATATTATTCGTATGGGTGACGATGCAAATGGTTCTATGGTTTCTAAAGTTTTAAAGAAATTAGCAGAATATATTGACGCTCAAATTGGTGGAATTTTTGTTTTAAACGACAGAGACAAAGATGATATTTATCTAGAACAAGTAGCAACAATTGCATATCAAAAAGCAAAATTTGTTCAGCACAGAGTTTATCCAGGAGAAGGTTTAGTAGGTCAATGTTATCTTGAAAAAGAAAAAATCAATATGACCAAATTACCTAAAAAATACATAGAAATTCATTCTGGATTAGGTACTTCAAGTCCTAAAAATTTACTATTATTACCATTGATTATGGATGAAAAAGTTTTAGGAATACTTGAATTAGCATCAACACATGTTTTTGAAGACTATGAAATTGAATTTATGGAACGTGTTGCACAATCATTAGCCATTGCAATTGCTTCATCAAGAATTACTTCATCTGTATATTCTCAAGAAATGGAATTAGTAAATTAGTATAACAAGTTGATAGAAAGTTTTCATTTTAATAAAAATCAATAATCAAAAATAATTTTGCAAATTTCATAAAACTCGTTAACTTTGCATCAAAATAAAACTAACGGGGTGTAGCGCAGTTGGCTAGCGTACTTGCATGGGGTGCAAGTGGTCATGAGTTCGAGTCTCATCACTCCGACGGGGTAAAATGTAATAGTAAGTCGGTTTTTTGTAAGTTACTACAAATAACCGACTTTTTTGTATATCTCACCCTATATATATGTAGTGTTTTTTCCCTTTTTTATATACTTTTCATAATAATTTTGCCTAAAAATGTATCACAATTGTGTATCATAATTGTTGCACAATTTTTTTTATTAATCATTTAAATTAAAAAAATGGCAATATTAAGAATTAAAACAATTTTAGGGAAACAGAAAAAAAATGGTACTTGTCTTATTTATGTGGCTGTATTTTTTAAAAGAAAACGACATTTAGAATCAACATAGTGTATTTCCACAAAATTTTGACACAAAAAAAGAAATCGTAAAAGGTTTAAAAAATGCGTCCGAGATTAACAGGAAAATACGAGAAATAAAAAATAGGTTTTTAGACCAAAATGATAAATTAATCTCTACGGGTGATTTTTATGATATAAATGATATAATTAAAACTCCTGAAAAAAAATAACAGATTTTATTGAATACATCAAAGAACAATCAAAATATAAAAAAAATTATTGTTGTCCGAGAAAACTTTTTTTTCGACTCAAAAATAAAAAAATTAAGGCTATCTCAGTTAAGAGGTAGCTTTTTTTGTAATATTGTAATTGTCCAAAAATATTTTTTGAACAATAATACTTTTTATTTGCTTTTTTTTATCTACTATAAATCAATCATTATTTCATATTTTTTTTTATTGACAAATTAAAACTTTTCTTTTTTCAATATTTTCCCATCTTTATCAATCCAAAAAATAACAGGTAACGAGGTTATGTAAAATAGTTTTGCTTCTGGCGTGTCAAAATATTTTAGGTTTGAAACGTGAATTGCTTTTATGTCAATTTGTTTTATTGCTTTTTGCCAAATATCTCTATTGCCATCAAATGAATATGCGTAAATGTCAATGTTTGAATTGTTGTTATATTTTTCTTTGATTTTCAACATATATTTTACGCTTTCTTGATTGCATCCTGCCCAAAATATTACCAAATTTGTATCTTTATTTATTGATTTTGTGCTGATTATATTTCCTAACGTGTCTGGTGCTTTTATTTCAGGGAAAGGTTGGTTGAGTAATGTTTTTTTATAACTTATAACTCTATTTTGTAAATCTTTCGCCATTGGATTTGTGTTTGTATCTGCATTTTGTGCAATAAGTTCAAATAGCTGAAAATCTGAATTTATATCAAGAATAGTTGTTAATAATAGATTTGCAGGTTGTGATGCGTTTTTTTTAATTATTTTGGATAAAGATTTATTAAGATGTTGATGAAATTCGTTGGTGTTTGTTGAATATTTAGAGTATAAATCAGAAATTGTTTTATTAATTTTTATGTAGTATTCAGTTTTTGGTGATCCTTTTACAATAGAATTTTGAGGATTTGTATTGTCAAAATTTATAACAATATTATCGTCTTGAGAAACTATTAGTAATAAAGATTTTTGCCAATTTGAATACAAACGAAAATATTCGTATTTATTACAATTTACCGAAAATTTAAATTTTTTATCTTGGGAAATTATACAAGAGTCTGGTTCTGAAATTCCATCTTGTTTTTGAAGATAAATTTTGTTGATATTATCATTAACAAAACCACTAATATCAATATTTTGTGAAAAACAATTTATTGATATTAGTGTAAAAAATATGATATAAATAAAAGTTTTCATTATTGTTGAATGTTTTCTGTTGAAGAAGCACATTCTGAAGAAACAATGTTTTCAGAGGGTAATTCACATTTTAAATCTTCATTAGAAAATGCTTTTTTGATATTCCAATTAAACTTTTTGCGGAAAATGAAATATAGAATTATTGTAGTTATAATTGGATATACATAATTTTCCCAAGAAATAGGTTGAGCTTGTGTTGTCAATAGAGTATGTACGTCTTTAAGATTTCCAGTTGAACCTTCGGTTCCAAAAATTGTAAACAACAAAAAGTTATTAATAAAATGAAAACCAAATGAAAATTCGAGTCCATCGCTGATTATTGCAAAAAAGCCAAGCATACCACCTATTAAAATGTATACTGGCATAGATTTAAAAAATCCATTTTGCAAAACTTCCATATTTGCGCAATGTAGTAAACCGAATATTACAGAAGTAATTACTAAAGCCCAAATTTTGCTTTTTGTAGCCATAGCAAATCCTTGCATTAAATATCCTCGAAAAATTAATTCTTCACAACCTGTTTGAAATGGAACAAGTATTAAACAGAGTGTAAAAAATAAAATATATTTATATCCATCAAATTGAAATGTACAATTATTTGAAATGAAAATAGGAATAGTTGTTAATATGATTATAACTCCATTTAATAACAAACTCCATAAAAAAAGATTTTTCCTAAATTTATTTTCTCCAGAAATCAACGAATATTTATCGCGTTTATGCAAAGGTTTAAATAATAAAAATGTAGTTAAAAACCATGCAACAAAACATAGCATTAAAATTGAAAATCCAGGAATATCAGAAAAAATAGTTTCTGTAATTTTAGTCAGTCTTGATAAAAAGTCTGAGGTGTTTGGATTTAAAGCTTCAATATCTAATTCGTGATTTTTGATTTTTAGAGCAATTATAGGAATAATTAGTAGTGAAGGAATTTGTGCAACAGTATATCCTATACAAATTAAAGCCAAATAAAGTAACCAATGATTTCTGCCTTGGCGAGCGTTTAAGAAAAATTTCATGATAATGTGTTTATGATTAGTATTAATTTAGTTGCGTTTTGAGTAGGAATTTGAAAAAAATGTAATTAAAAAAATGGCGGAAAATTAATTTTCCCGCCATTAATATTATCAGAAATAACAACTATTTCTTTTTGTTTTCAATCCATTTTCTTGCATTAACAAAAGCTTCTAACCAAGGCGAAACTTCGTCATTTTTTCTATCAAATGGGTAATTAGCCCATTGCCAAGAGAAAATAGCACGTTCTGGGTGAGGCATCATTGAAAGATGACGTCCATCTTTTGAAACAACAGCTGCTGCATTATAATCAGAACCATTTGGATTTCCTGGATATTCACCATAAGAATATTTCATTGGAATGTTGTATTGATTTTCTGCTTCTGTCAATTCAAAACGTCCTTCACCGTGAGCAACCCAAACACCTAATTTGCTTCCTGCTAATGATTTTAACATTACAGATTCGTTTTCAAGAATATCAACTGTAATAAATTCAGATTCAAATTTACCTGAATTGTTGTGACGTAGTTTTGGATGATTAGCTTTTTCTGGATAAACTAATTCAAGTTCGTTCATAAGTTGACACCCATTACAAACGCCTAAACTTAAAGTATCGCTACGTTTATAGAAGTTTTCAAGAGCCGTTTTTGCTTTTTCGTTGAATTTAAAAGCACCAGCCCAACCTTTAGCAGAACCTAAAACGTCTGAATTTGAGAAACCTCCACAATAAACAATAAAGTTTACATCTTCGAGAGTTTCGCGTCCAGAAGCAAGGTCGGTCATGTGAACGTCTTTTACGTCAAATCCTGCAAGATACATTGTGTAAGCCATTTCACGGTCGCCATTGATACCTTTTTCACGTATGATTGCTGCCTTTATGCCAGTTTTTGTTCTACGTTTTGGATTAATTCCATATTGTTTAAATGAACCGTCAAATGATTTTGTAAATTTAAATTCAAGAGGTTGAACACTGTAGTTTTTGTAACGACTTTCGGCACAACTTTTTTCTGTTTGTTTTGAGTCAAGAAGGTAAGATGTTTTGTACCAAATGTTACGTAAATTATCAATGTCAAGACTTTGATTTTTGCCGTGATGAGTAATTTTAAGATTGCGAGATGAAATAGTTTTACCAATAATTACATATTCAACACCTGCATTTTTCAAAATTGCACTTACTTCATCAAGTTTTTCAGTTTGGAAAATAACACCAGCATTTTCGCTAAATAAAGTTGTACATAAATCGTAGCGTTCAGCAAAAGCAAGGTCGATGTCTAAACCTCCACTAACTGTTGAGAAACACATTTCAGCCAAAGTTGTAATAATACCACCTGCTGAAATATCGTGACCTGCCAAAATTAATCCTTTTTCAACTAATTTTTGAACAGCGTTAAATGCGTTTCTAAAATATTTTGTGTCAGCAATATCAGGACAAGTTTCACCTAAAGAATTAACAACTTGAGCAAAACTACTACCACCAAGATTAAATGCACATTTAGAAAAATCAACATAAATAATGTGAGAATTGTCAACTGGTTTTAAATCAGGAGAAACAATTTTCTTTATATCAGAAACTTCACCAGCCGAAGTGATAATAACAGTTCCTGGAGCCATTACTTTAGAACCATCAGGATATTTTTGAGTCATTGATAATGAGTCTTTTCCTGTTGGAATGTTGATTCCTAAATCAATAGCAAATTTAGAAGCAGCTTCAACAGCAGAATAAAGTCTAGCATCTTCACCTTTGTTTTTGCAAGGCCACATCCAGTTAGCACTTAAAGAAATACTATCGATACCTTTTTCAAGAGGCGCCCAAACAATATTTGTAAGAGATTCTGCAATTGCCATTCTAGAACCAGCTTGAGGATTAATAAGAGCAATAGCAGGTGCATGTCCAAGAGCAGTGGCAATACCACGAGTTCCTGTATAGTCGATTGCGACAGCACCTAAATCGGCTAATGGCAATTGAATAGCTCCTGTACATTGTTGACGAGCAATTTTACCTGTTACCGAACGGTCAACTTTGTTGGTTAACCAATCTTTACATGCAACGCCTTCTATTTGAAGAACTTCTAATAAATATTCAGAGAATTTTTCGTTAGAATATTTAACTTTAGCAAATTTTTTGTCAACAGTAACGTCGTTCATAATAGTCTTTGGTGGTTTTCCAAAGAAATCTTCAAGACGTAAATTAATAGGTGTAGAACCGTCGGGATTTGTAAATTTAAAAATCATATCGTCGGTAGTTTTTCCTACCACGTACATTGGAGCACGTTCACGATCTGCAATTTTTTTAAGTTTGTCAACATATTTGTCGTTAATAACCAATCCCATACGTTCTTGAGATTCGTTACCAATAATTTCTTTACTTGAAAGGGTAGGGTCTCCAACTGGAAGTTTTTCAATTTCGATAAGACCACCAGTTTCTTCAACCAATTCAGAAAGACAATTTAAATGTCCACCAGCACCGTGATCGTGAACTGAAACGATAGGATTTTCATCCATTTCGCTCACTGCACGAATTGCATTGTAAACACGTTTTTGCATTTCTGGATTACTACGCTGAACAGCATTAAGTTCAATATCATTTTTGTATTGACCAGTGGCAACAGAAGAAACAGCACCACCACCCATTCCAATTCTGTAGTTGTCACCACCAAGAACTACAATAGGTAGATTTGAGTCTGGAGTATCTTTTTGACAATCTTGTTTACGACCGTAACCAACGCCACCTGCTTGCATAATAACTTTGTCGAAACCATATTTTTCGTCACCTTCAAAATGTTCAAAAGTCAATAAACTACCAACAATTAAAGGTTGTCCAAATTTGTTTCCAAAATCACTTGCACCGTTTGAAGCTTTAATCAAAATTTCTAATGGTGTTTGGTATAGCCATTTACGTTCAGGAACAGATTTTTCCCATTCACGACCTTTTGTGTCAGCCAAAGGTTTTTGATTTTCAGCTTCTTCTTGAATACGAGGATAAGAAGTCATGTAAACTGCAGTTCCTGCAATAGGGAAACTACCTTTTCCACCAGCCATACGGTCACGAATTTCACCTCCAGAACCAGTTGCAGCACCGTTAAAAGGTTCTACTGTGGTTGGAAAATTGTGAGTTTCTGCTTTCATTGAAATTACAGTGTCGATATCTTTAATTTCAAATTCAGAAGCAGTTTCTGGATTTTCAGGAGCAAATTGTTCTGCTTTATGACCTTCTAAAAATGCAACATTATCTTTATATGCAGAAACAAGACCACGAGGATTTTGTTTTGAAGTTTCTTTAATTAATTGGAAAAGAGATTTGTCTTTTTCTTTACCATCAATAACAAATGTACCTCCAAAAATTTTGTGACGACAATGTTCACTATTTACTTGTGAAAAACCAAAAACTTCGCTATCAGTAAGTTTACGACCAAGACTTTTGCTAAGATTTTCCAAATAGTTGATTTCTTGTTCGCTTAGAGCAAGACCTTCTTTTTGGTTATATGCACGCATATCTTCAATATAAACAACAGGATCTGGCTGTTTTGATATTGTAAAGACATTTTCGTCTAAATCTTTATAAACACGTTGAAGCATTTTGTCAAATTGAGGATTTGCTTCTTTGGTAGGAATAAATTTTTCAATTCGTTCTATTCCTGTAATACCCATGTTTTGAGTAATTTCAACTGCATTTGTACTCCAAGGAGTGATCATTTCTTTGCGTGGACCTATAAAAGTGCCTGCAATTCTGTTTTGATCTAAATGTTTTGCATTGCCAAAAAGCCAAGTTAACTTTTTGGCATCGTTTTTAGCTGGAGCTTGCTTAAATTTAACAGCGTAAATTTCAGCATTTGATGATTGATAGAAAATTAACATAATCTATTTTTATATAATGTGTACTCTTGTGTTTTTACTATTTTTGCAAATTTAGGTAAGTAAAAAGACTTTTCAAAAAAAATAGAGTTACTATTTAATTAAATGAGAATATTTGAGTGTTTTGAGTATGTAGAATATGTGAAAATGTTATTGATTAATCTCAAAAAAAATTATTTTGTAACAAATAATTTTAATGTATAAATTTTTAAGTATAAATAAAATTTATGTGATAATAGATTAAATCAATTTATTTTATTCTCTTTTTTTATTATTTTTACCTCAAAATAAAAATTATGACAACAACACATACAAAATGTTTAATAATAGGTTCTGGACCTGCTGGTTATACTGCTGGAATATATGCAAGTAGAGCTGGTTTAAAACCAATTATTATTTCTGGTCCATTAGAAGGTGGTCAGCTAACTACCACTAATGAAATTGAAAATTATCCAGGATTTCCCAATGCAATTTCTGGTTATGATTTAACTGATTTAATGAAAAATCAGGCAGAAAAATTTGGAACTCAAATAATTAGTGGAACTGTAATAAAAACTGATTTTTCTGAAAAACCATTTATTATCGAAACCGACGATAAAAATATTTATAAAGCTGATAGTGTGATACTTGCAACAGGAGCAAGTGCAAAATATCTTGGACTTGAGTCAGAAAAAAAATATTTAGGCTCTGGTGTTTCTGCTTGTGCTGTTTGTGATGGCTTTTTTTATAAAAAACAAGATGTAATTGTAGTTGGGGGAGGAGATACTGCAGTTTCTGACGCATTGTATCTTAGTAATATATGCAATAAAGTATATTTGGCAGTTCGTAAAAATTATTTAAGAGCGTCAGACATTTTGCAAAAACGTTTGTCTGAAGCTAAAAATATAGAAGTACTTTATGAACATGTAGTTACAGATATTTATGGTGAAAATGGTGTTGAAGGTGTAACATTAAAATATAAATTAGGAACAACTGATGAAATTTCTAAAAATTTAAAAGTAACTGGATATTTTGTTGCAATAGGACGTCAGCCACAAACAGAGATTTTTGCTTCTCAAATCAAAACAGACAAATTAGGATATATCGTAACAGAAAAAAATTCTACCAAAACCAATATTGCAGGAGTATTTGCATGTGGTGATTGCGCAGATTCAATTTATCGACAAGCTATTGTAGCTGCAGGTTCTGGTTGTAAAGCTGCTTTAGACGCTGAAAAATATTTAAATGAAAATGCTATTTTATAAAAATATCTTTTTGCAATGTTAAGTTTTTTTCTTGATAAAAAATATAAATAACTGATATTTAAAATATTATTATTTCTTTTATTAAATTTAAGGTTAAAAAATAATAAAATAAATTTTGTGAAATAAAAAAATGTTAACAATTTTGTAGTGCTACAAAGAAATAAATTTTTCAAACATTTTTCTCAAATCCTATAATGCTATTGGCTCAAGTTTGCATGTTTATAATTTTATTTATTAACCAATAATTTGATAAAAAAAATGAAGAGAATTAAAATTTTAGCATTATCAGCATTAATGTTATTAGCTGGAACCAATATGTTTATTGGAAAAAGTAATGATGCCAAACAAAGTCAATTAAATCTTGCTGATTTAGAAGCACAAGGTTGGCCAATAGTAGTAGAAATTATTACAGTTGCCGGAGTTGCATATACAATTTATGCAGATCAACGTGATCAAGCAGAAAAAAGAGAACAACAACAGCAACAACAGCAACAACAAACAGGAAATTGGGTTGAAGGAAATAGCAATACATACGTTGGCTCTGATGGAAAACAACATGGTTATAAAACTAAAGTTTGTGTATCATCAACTGCAAATGTTTGTTTAGCAGGTGCACAAAGTACTGAGAACTTTTAATATTAGTCTATTGTTGAATTTTTGTAATAAAATTCAACAATAGATTTTTTTTAAGTATTTGAGTATGAAAAAACTTATTTTCTTTTTATTATTTGTTGCTTTGTTCTGTTCTTGTAGTAGATTAACTAATAGCAACATAGTACAAGTTTATGAAGATGAAAATGTAATAAATATAGATTTATCTTCAGCCTTTTCTCAAGAAGAATTTGTTGTAAATGATATATTAGAAGAAATAAAAATAATTAAACTTGAAAATACAGATTCTTCTTTAATAGGTAAAATTAATCACGTAGTTTTTAGTGATGAATACATTTATGTTCATGACAATTATCAAAATGGAAGTGTAATAATATTCACAAAAGAAGGAAAATTTGTTAAACGACTTACAAAAGGTAATGGTCCTGGAGAAATAAATATTGTAACTGATATAACTTTTAATAAAAAAGCAAATCAATTAGTTGTAAATCAAACCAATTTTATAAAAAAATATACTCCAGATGGAACTTTTATAGATGAATATTATATACCATTTATAATTCAAAATATTATTTCATATAACGATGATTATTTATGTTCTCAATTGCCAAGTCAAAATGAAGAACATAAACTATCAATTATATGTCTTGATTCATTAACCAATGTTAAAAATACATCTTTTATAAATAAAGATTTAATAGATTATTTGTCGTATAATAATTTTGCATTAGGTAGCGATGGTTCGATTAATATAATACAACCATTCAATAATATGATTTTTGCGTATCAAGATTCTTCAATAGTAGTAAAATATAAATTGAATTTGGGAAATAATAATTTTGTACCAGATGCTATTGTAGATATAAAAACCTTTGAAGAAAATTTTAAAGAAGATCAATACGCATTTACTGGAAATTATACAGAAACAGATAATTATCAATATTATAGAGTAGATAAAGGAGATATGTCGTTTTACAACATTTATTATAATAAAACTACAAAAAAATATCGTAGTGGTTTAAAAATTAATTTTACATTACCCGAAGTATTATTAGGATGTGGCGATTATGCAGGTTCTTATAATAATTATTTTGTAAGAGTATTTCATCCAGAAGTTATTCCAAGTCAACGTTTTCAAGAAACATTTGACAATATAGGAATTGTTACTAAAACTGACGCAGATTTTATTAAAACAATAACGTCAAACGACAATCCAGTAATAGTTTTATATAAATTAAAAGATATTCAAGATTAAAAAAATCGGAGTTAAGAACTCCGATTTTTTTTTATTATACAGTATGAAGTATAAAATCTTCAATATTTTCACCAACTAAATCAAAAGGAGCAATTTGAGGTAAAGTGTAACAACCAGGACGTTGTTTTACCACCGCACGAGCACAAGAACAAAGCACTTGACCTGTTAATGCAGGATTGTTGATTTGCATTGTAAATTGGAAACGTTGATTTTGAGTTTCACCGCTCACACCTTTACGTTCTAATAATACACCATGTCCCATATCACGTAAATCATTAACACATTTAACAGCGTGAACATGTGTATCATCGTGACTAAAATAAGAGTCTGTTTTGATTGCTTTTTCAACATCAGAAAAATCAGCACCCTCTTCAAGTTCAACATAAACATCTCTTCTGTGAACCCCAGTTCCAAGCGGAATAGTCATTGAAAGAGCATCTTTAACGCCTTTTTTAGAACGAGCCACAACAGAGTGTCCCATACTCATGCCAGGACCAAAATTTGTGTAAGTTAAACCTTTAGGTGCCATAGCCATTAATAAAGTACGAATAACAGAGTCTGTACCAGGATCCCAACCTGCAGAAATAATGGCAGAAGCATTGTGTTTTTTACCAGCTTCGTCTAATGATTTATAAAGATTAAGAATATCTTGACCGTGAATATCAAAACTATCAACAGTACAGATACCTTTTTCTATAAGAGATTTTGCAGTGTTTGGAATTTCACGCGATGGTAATGCCAAAATAGCTGCGTCAACTTTGCCAAGTTCTTCAATATTTGCCACAACTTTAATACCTTCAAGAAAAGGATCTTTTTTTCCTAATGATTCTTTTCTTCTAACCACGCCAACAAGTTCCATATCTTGCGCAGCTTTTACTGCTTGAATTGAATAACGACCAATATTGCCGTATCCTACAACTGCAATTTTTAACTTTTCCATTTCTGTAAATCTTTAATTGTTAGAAACTAACCTTTCGGACAAAATAAATTTGCCGACATTGTAAAATTATGAAAATTTATTATCATTGTTATTATTTGACTATAATATTACGAAAAATACGGAATTGAAAAAATCAATTTCATTTTTTTATGACACTATGACATTTGTTAAACAATTGATACATATTATTTAAAATAAAAATATGACATATTGTTTCTGCCAAAATAAGTAAAATATCTGCCATAAATTCCGAAAAAAGTGTCATATTTTATTTGGCACAAAATGTGAAAATGGGATACGTGGATTTAAAAAAGAATAAAAAACTCTTAAAACTTATATAAAATGGCATTGAACATTAAACCCTTAGGCACAAGAGTAGTAGTAAAAGTGCAAGAAGCTGAAACAAAAACAAAATCAGGTATTTATATTCCTGATTCAGCAAAAGAAAAACCACAGCGTGGCGAAATAGTAGCTGTTGGAAACGGCACAAAAGACGAAGCTATGGAACTAAAAGCAGGAGACATAGTTTTGTATGGTAAATATGCAGGAACTTCAATCGAAATTGACGGTGAAGATTACTTAATTATGAACCAATCTGACGTTTTAGCTATTATCTAATTATATAATTATTAAAAACATGTTTTAGACATTAATCATGGCAAAAGAGATAAAATATAATATTGAAGCAAGAGACCTTTTGAAAAAAGGAGTTGACGAACTTGCTAACGCAGTAAAAACTACATTAGGACCTAAAGGTCGTAACGTTGTTATCGAAAAAAAATTCGGAGCACCACAAATCACTAAAGACGGTGTAACAGTAGCTAAAGAAATAGAACTTGAAGATCCATTTATGAATATGGGTGCTCAATTAGTAAAAGAAGTAGCTTCTAAAACTAATGATTTAGCAGGTGATGGAACAACCACAGCAACCGTTTTGGCACAAGCAATTGTTAGTGTAGGTTTAAAAAACGTTACAGCAGGTGCTAATCCAACAGATTTGAAACGTGGTATTGACAAAGCAGTTGCAAAAGTTGTTGAGTCATTAAAAGCTAATTCAGAAGAAGTTGGCGATGATAATTCAAAAATTGAAGCAGTAGCTCGAATTTCTGCAAACAATGATGCTGAAATTGGTAAACTTATTGCCGATGCAATGGCAAAAGTTAAAAAAGAAGGCGTTATCACTATTGAAGAAGCTAAAGTTGCTGAAACATCTGTAGATGTTGTAGAAGGTATGCAATTTGACAGAGGATATATTTCTCCATATTTCATCACTGATTCAGAAAAAATGGAAGGCGTTTATGACAAACCTTACATCTTGATTCATGATGAAAAAATCTCAATGATGAAAGATTTAATGCCAATTCTAGAACCAGTTGTTACTCAAGGACATTCACTTATCATCATTGCAGAAGATGTTACCGACGAAGCACTTGCAACATTAGTAGTTAATCGTTTGCGTAACCCATCATTCAAAGTAGCAGCCGTTAAAGCTCCAGGTTTTGGTGATCGTCGTAAAGAAATGCTTCAAGATATAGCAATTCTTACAGGTGGTAAAGTTATTTCAAAAGAAACAGGTATGAAACTTGAAACCGCAACTATCGAAGATTTAGGTACTTGCGAAAAAGTTACTATCAACAAAGAAAATACAACCATCGTTAATGGATCTGGCAACAAAGAAGATATTCAAGCTCGTGTTGCTCAAATCAAAGCTCAAATCGAAAAATCTACATCAGATTACGATAAAGAAAAACTTCACGAACGTCTTGCAAAACTAGCTGGCGGTGTTGCTGTTATCTATGTTGGTGCAGCTTCAGAAGTTGAAATGAAAGAAAAGAAAGATAGAGTAGAAGATGCTTTATCTGCAACACGTGCAGCTGTAGAAGAAGGTATCGTTCCTGGTGGTGGTGTTTCATATATTCGTGCTATTGAATGTCTTGAAAATCTTAAAGGTGATAATGAAGACCAAAACACAGGTATTCAAATCATAAAGAGAGCATTAGAAGAACCATTACGTCAAATTGTAACAAATGCAGGAGAAGAAGGTTCTGTTGTTGTTCAAAAAGTAAAAGACGGAAAAGGTGCTTTTGGTTACAACGCTTTCTTAGGTGTATTTGAAGATTTGAAAGCAGCAGGCGTTATCGATCCAACCAAAGTGGCTCGTGTAGCTATTGAAAACGCAGCTTCTGTTGCTGGTACACTTCTTACAACTGAATGCGTAATTGCAGAAAAGAAAGAAGATAAACCAGCTCCTGCTCCAATGCCAAATCCAGGCATGGGCGGAATGTACTAGAATTTGATTTAGCATAGTTATTATTTTAATTGGCTCGGCGATTTTTTATCGTCGGGCTTTTTTTTATTAACTAAAAATATCTAATTTTGAAAAAATTAAAAAATAAAGTAACAATGAAAAAATTAGTAGTATTATTTTTAGTAGTATTTTGCTTTATTTCTGTTAATGGTCAGAATATTAGCAAAATGAAAGACCCAAAAGCTTTAACCGATTTGGGAACCCAATATTATTTTGGAAAAGGAAAAACCCAAGACAATTCAAAAGCATTTGAATGTTTTTCAAAAGCAGAACAAATGAATTATCCTCGTGCTAGTTATTATCTATCACTTTGTTATTTAAATGGAGATGGGGTAGAGCTAGATTATCCTAAAGCACTTGATTTATTAGAAACTGCATATAAAGCAGATTTCGACTCTGCTTATTATACAAAAGGAGCTGTAGCAAGTTATGGAATTGGATTAGAAGCTCCAGATAACAACCTTGCACTTCAATACTTTGAACAATCAATGAGTAAAAACACAGATCCTCGTGGATTTATTGGAGCAGCAATTACTTTTTATTACGGTCATACAGGTCAACAAGATTGTGAAAAAGCTTTTAATTATATACAACAAGCATATAAAATAGATCCAAATAGTGCAACAATCAATAATTTTTTAGGTAGATATTATAGTGATGGATATTGTTCAGAACCAAATTATGAATTAGCAATTCAATATCATAAAAAATCTGTAGAAAAAGGAGGTGAAGAGTCTCTTTATTCATTAGGATATGCTTATTTAAATGGTTATGGTGTTGAAAAAGACCTAAAAATAGGTTTTGATTATATGCAACAATCAGCAGATAAAGGATTAGCATTAGCACAATTTTATATGGGAATGGGATATTATAATGGAGACTATTTTCCACAAGATTATACAAAAGCTATAGAATGGTTTAATCTTGCAGATAAACAAGGAAATCCAAATGCACAAGCTTATTTAGGAATGTGTTATGCCATGGGTTATGGATGTGAACAAAATTATAGTACAGCATTTAATTATTTTAAAATATCAGCTGTTCAAGGATATGCTGATGGACAATATAATTTAGGAATTTGCTATTTAAATGGATATGGAACACAAGTAGATGAAATTTTAGCTCGTTATTGGATTAATCTAGCAGCTCAAAATGGAAGTCAACTTGCAATAGACTTTTTAAATCAGAAATAAAATATTAATAATTAATAAAAAAATCCTCAGAAAAATAAATTTTCTGGGGATTTTTTTTGTATTATAATAACTTGTAAATTAAATATTTAACAAGAATAATTATTTTTTTTAGTTATTTAACTAAAAAAAATAGTTTGAAATAAAAATATTTTATATATTTGCATTGTAAATAAATAAAACACCATCACAATGGAAAAGTTAACCAAGAAAGAAGAAGAAATAATGGAATTTTTTTGGGACAAAGGACCTCTGTTTGTAAAAGAAATATTGGATTTATACCCAGAACCCAAACCGCATTTTAATACAGTATCAACAATGGTTCGAATTCTAGAAACCAAAGGATATGTAAATCATAAAGTTTATGGAAATACACATCAATATTTTGCAACAGTTGACAAAAAAGAATTTGGACATATATTTTTAAAAGATGTTATAAATAAATTTTTTGGAAATTCATATAAAAATGCAGTATCAGCCTTGGTAAGTGATGAAGAAATTTCACCAGAGGATTTAAAAGATTTATTAAATGATATAGAAAACGATAAAAATTAAAGATTATGGATTTTTTATTATATAATCTAAGAGTGTCAATTCTACTTATAATGTTTTATGTAATTTTTAAAATATTTATGAGTAAAGATACATTTCATATAATAAATAGAATAACAATTTTATTATCTGTTGTATTGGCATTTATAATACCATTTGCAAATTTTAGAGCATTAATTTATCAAGATAATAATATAGAACTAACAGAAAAAATATACAAATTAGAACAAGTAGTAATAAATCCAAATCACAATCACGACACTTTTAATTGGAATACGTTGATATACATAGTAATAATAAGTGGTATAGCAGTATTTTTTCTTAAAACATTAATTTCAATAATACAAGTATTAATAAAAATTCATAAAGGTAAAGTATTAGATTTAGACAACGATATAAAAATTATATTTGACGATAACCTTAAATCACCATTTAGTTGGATAAAATATATATTTATAAGTAACAACGATTATCAGAAAAATAAATCAGATATATTAGTTCATGAATTAGCCCATATCAAAAAACATCATTCTATAGATTTGATATTTATGAATATATTATGTTGTATTCAATGGTATAATCCAATAATTTGGATGTTTAAAACATTATTGTGTGAAATACATGAATATCAAGCAGATGACGAAGTATTAAAAACTGGCATCAATACCAAACAATATAAAATATTATTAATAGAAAAAGCCACTGGCGGGAAGTGGTGTTCTGTAGCCAATGGCCTAAAAAACAACAATTTAAAAAATAGATTTAAAATGATGTCTTGTAAAAAATCTTCAAAATTGGCGAGAGTCAAGGTATTCTTTCCAATTATCGTAGCCTCAATTTTTGTTGTAGCCTTTTCTAATTGCAATAGTGATTTAGAATTAAATTCTGAAACCACTTCTTCTGAAAACAATATTGTTGAAAAATGCAAAGTTACAGAAAATAATTCAAAAAACGATTATGAACCATTTGTTATTTGTGAAGAAATGCCTGTTTTTCCAGATGGAGAGGAGGCACTATTTAAATGGATGCAAGATAATATTGTTTATCCACAAGAAGCTAAAGATAAAAAACAAACAGGAAAATGTTTTGTTAAATTTATAATTGACGAAAATGGTAAGGTAATAGAACCAACCATTATAAAAAGTTCAGGATTTGAATTACTCGACAAATCAGCCATTGACTGTGTGTTAAAAATGCCAACTTGGAAACCTGGAAAACAAAGTGGTAAAGTTGTTAGAGTTACTATGCAAATTCCGTTTAATTTTCAATTAACTGACTAAAAACAAATATAGTATTGGTGTAAAGTCTGTCCCTTTTGGGCAGACTTTTTTTTTGTGTGTTTCAAAAATATATTAGTTTGTTACTTTTTAGCTTTAGCTATTGTATTATTGCAATTTTTTTTTATATTTGCATATTAATTATCTGCTAATACTAAATTACTTATTATGAAACACATTTATTTTACTTTATTATTGTGTTTATTGTGTTATATTTGTAAAGCCCAAAATATATCAGGAGTAGTATATAATCAAAATTCAGAACCAATACCTTTTGCCAATATTATATTGTTAAATCAAGATAGTTCTTTTGTCAGAGGAACAATTTCTGATATAGATGGAATTTTTACTATAAAAAATTCGGAAGATGCAAAATATATAAAAATCTCTTCAATAGGATATTTAGAAAAAATAGAAGTTAATAATAAAGATAAATATACAATAATATTATTAGCAGATATTCATGAACTTAGTGAAGTAAATGTTTCTGCCGACTTGCCACAAACACGTATCAAAGATGGAGGGTTGGTTATTGAAATAGAAAATAGTGTATTATCAAAAGTTGGAACCACTCAACGATTGTTAGGAAAATTGCCCGGAGTTCGTAAAACTCAAGATGGTTTTGAAGTTTTTGGAAAAGGAACTCCTGAAATATATATTAATGGTATAAAAGTATTAGACAACACTGAAATAGAACGAATTTCTCCTAATAATATCAAAAACATATCTGTTATAACAAATCCTGGAGTTCAATATGGAGCAGACGTTTATTCTGTTATATTAATTACTACAAAAAAGCCTGAAGGCGAAGGTTTTGGTATTAATGCACAATCCGAATTAAATAGAGGTATAAATTTAGATCAAAATCACAAAATAGATTTAAATTATCGTCATAAAAAATTGGATGTATTTTCTTCTTTTTATTTTTTTGATAATAATGAAGAAAATAAATTTGAGTCGTCGGTTGTTAATAATAGTAATTATAATTGGTTACATATTCAAAATGATACAAGTAATTATGAGGCGTCTAAAATTCAATTAACATTTGGCTTAAATTATCAAATTAATAATAAACATTCGTTAGGAGTTAAATATTTGTCTGATGTTTATTGTAAAGACGATGATAAAATAATTAATCATGAAGATGTCTATAAAAATTCAGAAAAATATGATTTTTTATTTTCTGATAATAATAATAAATATTTGAATTCAAATTATCATTTAGTAAATATATATTATAGAGGAGTTTTTAAAAAACTTAAGATTAATTTTAATACTGATTATGTTAAAAAATCAAATAATATAGAATTTAATAATTTTGATAGCAGTTTAAATTATGAGTCTAGAAGAATTTTAAATTATAATAATTTTAATACTGATATGATAGCCTCTAAGTTAGTATTAAATCATAGTTTATGGAAAGGAGAATTTTTTTTGGGAACAGAAGATATATTTACAAAAAGAAATGATGATTATTTAAGTTGCAATACTTCAATTATTCCAACTATAAATTCGACAGAAAAACAATATAGTTTATCATATTTTACGCAATATAAACATCCTTTATTAAATAATTGGGGAATAGATGTTGGTTTTCGTTATGAATATACAAATTATAAATATTATGATTTTGAAAAAATTGATAAATCAACTAGTAAAGTTTATAACAATTATTTCCCATCAATAAAATTATCAGCAAATTTTGATAAATGTCAAATGTTGATATCTTATATTGAAAAAACAAAACGTCCTACTTATAGTAATTTGTCGAGTATGATCAATTATATTAATAGGTATTATTATGAAGTTGGAAATTCTAAATTGAAACCGTCAAAAATAAAAGAATTAAGTTTTATTTTTTCGTACGATTTTTTAGAATTAGAAACTGCATATAAAGATGTTGACGATTATATTAATTATTTAACAAAAGTTGATACAGAAAATCCTGAAATTACTATTTGGAAACCAGAAAATGAAAAAATGAAATATTTTAAAATATTATTTTCTGCTTCTCCTGAATTTGGATGTTATAATCCTTCTTTTGTTTTTCATTTATCTAGACAAAATTATAGTTTAATGTCTGATAATAAATTAATTGATTTAAATAAACCTTTTTATATGATTACATTAAATAATAATTTTAGTTTAAATCATGATTTTTCTATAGACTTAGATTTTGAATATAATTCTAAAGGACATAACGATACTGAATATTATAATAAAGATTATATAGTAACATCTATTTATTTTAGCAAAAGTTTTTGTAAAAATGCTTTTTATGTTGAATTAGGTGTTTTTGATATATTTGATAAAACGATTAATTCATTTATATCATATTCTCAAACTGGATATTCTGATTATATTAGAAAATACGATGATCGTGAATTAACTCTTACTTTTAGATATATTTTTAATGCTAAAAAATCTGTTTATCAAGGAACTGGTGCGGGACAAGATGAAAAAGATAGATTTTAAAAATAATAAAAAACCTCAGTTTTTAAACTGAGGTTTTTTATTATAATAGAATTTAAATTATTATCTATGACTATGGCTAGAACCAGAATGACTAGATCCAGAACTGCTGTGACTACTTCCACTATGGCTAGAACCAGAATGACTAGATCCAGAACTGCTGTGACTACTTCCACTA
>JAKSUC010000149.1 GCA_024413595.1 Bacteroidales bacterium | reverse complement strand
CAATCAGAAACATTTCTGCTGATGGAAATTTTGCTCAATTAGAAACTAAACAAATATGTGCAGTAGATTTTAGAGTGTCGAAATATAATTCATTAAAAGAAAAAGTTGACGATATAGGATTGGATGGAGTAATAAAATTAATGGGTACAGACTTTTATATAAAATATTTTGAGTATCCATTTACAAACATAGATTTTTTTGATGTTTATGAACAGCAAGTATATGGAGAAACCGACAAATTAGTATCATTAGACGCAGATTTAGAAAATACAAATTGGTATAAATCTTCTATTTATAATGGTATGTATCATAATTATAAAGAAACAGAAGTAAAAAGAGAACGCCCATTTTCTTATCCGCCATCAGATGCTATGACGATATTTAATCCATTATCCATAAATCACGACTATTTAACTGATACAGAAATAAATACTGGTATTGCAAAAGGAATTTATGAGCATGGAATGTTTACATATAATGTTATATATCATTGTCACGAAGATTTAAAAGTTTTACGAGATAAAATAGCCAAAAAGCGTGATAATGGACAAACATTAACAGAATATGAAAAACAAGTTTTAAAATATCAAAATCCTGAGTCATTAACAAAAGGAAATTATCCTTATACTATTTCGTATAGATTACCAGGAAAAAATAAAATTACGTCAACAATTAATAAAATATTTATTTATAAATAAAACATTATGAAAAAAAATTTAATTTTAGCATTACTTATGGCTTGTTTCGCCATAGTTGCTTGCGATAAAGAGGAAGAGGGTGGAAAAAAGTCAAATATTACCATAGTGTCGTATAAGATGGACGATATAATTTCTCCTACTAATTTAGACATTACAGGAACAAATAATGTTATAGTAGAAATATCTGAAATTTCTGATATTAAATATATTAAAAATAATGCTCCAAATGATACACTTTCTTTGGATATTAATGATTGTTCTATTGAATATCAATTGTTTTATAAAGAAAATAATAAAGCAGATTTAGTATATAATGCAACGCGAGAACGTTTAAAACTTTTAGGAAGTTCAACAGAATGGCAAGAGACTACAGTTTTTTGTTTAAATGATTTATATGATAATGCATTTTATGATTGTTATGTTTTAACAAAAATTAATTATAAAGGAAATGAAATAACGTTAAAAGATTTAAAAGGTGGATTTATTACAACAATGACTGAACCAAAATTTGGTGTAAATATAATTGATGATGACGGTACGGTGGAAATATTTTACAATCTTGATGTCGATGGTTATAAATTTTGTCTTGAATTTCATTATGGTAATCAACAACATAATAAAGATTATGGCTCAATGGATTCTACCGTTTTACAAATAAAATTTCCTTTATCAGAAAATGAGTCTTCAGTCTCTTTTTATACATTACATTCTGGACAAAATATTAATCCAAAGGCAATTAGCTATGGTTTTAATACACTTTATCCAAATAGTAATTGTATTATAATAGACAATAAAAAATTTAGTTTTACAAAATTTGGACAATTATCGTATCCTATATTGTATTATTATAGAGGATTAGGAAATATAGAATTAAAGACATTGAATGAGGAACAATTAGATATAACTAAATTGTCATACCGTTTTACACCTTTTGCTTATGGTTTTCACATTGTAACAAAAGATGAACTTTATTTTTTATTAAATGAATATAATAATGATATTTATAAAATTTATAGTATTACCAAAACAGAAACAGAAGACATTTCTATTATTGAGAAAGGTATTAGTATTCCATTTATAGAAGACAATAGAATACATTTTTTAAATATTAAAGATGGACAACAAACAATAAGTGAAGTCCCAAATTCGATTTCCAATATTTTAACTTGCTCAGTTATGGTAAATTAATCTCTTATCTTTTCATTAAACAATTTTTTATATGAAAAAATTACTTGCAACATCATTATTAATTATTACTTTATGTATTAATAGTTTTGGACAATATTATTCTATCACATTTGATATTTTTAATATATATGATTGGTACACAAAAACTGATGAAAACTACAAATATATTAACAATTATAGATTATACGTTATTGAAATGTTATATGATTATACCATAACTTATAAAGATAAAAGTAGTAAAATATACGATGAAGGAACACGTATGTTTGTTGATGATATTGGATTTCACGATATCGTATTAGAAAAAAATGAAATAAAATCAATTGAATTAAATGGAATGTCTGTGGTTCCTTATCCAGATAATGATATAATTGAAAGAAGAGTATTTAATTATCGCAAATATCAAGTTCGACTTACATCATTTATAGATTCATTAATAGTTACGAAACAAACTTCTAAAGATACTGAAAATAGTTGGACATACATAGAAATAAAAGGAAGTATATATGCTTCAAGATTTCATTTCTCTTTTTCAAATCACTATAAAGATTCTCAAAATTCGACTTATTTATGTCAAGAAGATTATGTATCAATTGATTATGCTTTTTCTTTGCCAGTTCAGTCTACTTTATGGTATTCTCTGGATAATAAAAATTGGAAAGAATTTAAAACCATAGAGGCATATCAAAAAGGGACTAAAATAACCTATAAAGAAGTTAAAGATAAAGGTTTAATTGATAAAAATTTTTATATCAAACTAACATATAGTTCACATTATGAATATATAACGGAATATCCCAAAAAACAAATTTGTAATCCTAGAGATATAGATTATGATGACGAAAATAGTGTGAATATTGATAAAAATAATAAAAATGAGACATCTATCATATTTCATGAAGACACTAAAATTACCGAGGAAGAATTATATGTCAAAGATGATTCTTTATATATTCCATTATCAGATTCACAATCTTATGTACTAGAAGACTTTTTTAATCACGGATACGATATTGCAAACAATGACAAACATCCTAAAAAGGTTTTAGTTTTTGAAGGACATCCTTACGAATTAAAAATAACAGAACAAGTTAATACAAAATGTCCTGTAACAAAATATTTATATGCACCTAAAGTAGTATATAATAAAATAAATAATTCAGATAATGTTTTTTGGTATTATGGCGAAAAACGCGATAGTGTTATGTCGTTAGAATTTTATTTTCCTAATGATACTACTAGTAACCAAAACATAAATTATAATCAATATTATAATATTGATTATAATAATGCCAATGCAAATACATTTAGTAGTACAACTTCTGATGAAAAAAAAGAATTGCGAGTTTTGAATGATAAGGGCAGTGGAGAAACAGATGTGTATCAAATTAAAAATCATAAATATCAAATTTCTGCAGATGCTTCTTTAACACAGATTACATTAAAACCTCAGGAAAATTCTAATTTAATTAAAATCATTAAAAACATAAAACTCGAAGCCTATAAAAAAATTTCATGGACAATAAAACCTACGATTAC
>JAKSUC010000148.1 GCA_024413595.1 Bacteroidales bacterium | reverse complement strand
TAAGCAATCTTTACAACCTTAAAGATCTAGAAAATGGTGCGATAGATACTCTTGTTGATTCAAAGAAGTATCTTGAGTCATTAATGAATACGAAATAATTATTGTTAATTCGCATTGAAAAGAAGTAATACAAAATATTAAGGCAGATTTACTTAATGGAACCAATTCGTGTTATATCAAACGTTAATAGTGGTGTTTAGTATCACAATAGTTAGTTGATATATCACAAGCATATCAAACATTTTTTACAAAAATCATTCCATGATGTATAATATTTAAAAAGTTCCTTTTAAGGGGGGTAATTTATGAAGAAAACCAAACTTCTTTTGTGTCTTGTTACATCAGTAAGTCTTTTGGCGGGTTGTGGTGGCTCCGAGTCGCCTGCTGTTCCAAGTGATTGGCAGTTTGATAGAGAGACTGCGGCTAATTTTGAATTTGTACAAAGCGAAATACTTACAACGGATCAAGAAGATATTCAAATACTTAGAGTATCAAATGCTGATTTATTAAATGATGTTCAAATCTTAAATGATGATTTTTTCGTTTTCAATTATGATAAGTTAATCAAGGAAGAGATTTCTGATGATTACTATACATACAACGATTACAAAAAAAATAGCGTTGAAGTTCTGAAAGAAGAAATTAATTCGGAGAAGAACACCATTGACATTTATTTTAAAGGTCATCAAGAAATTGTTTATGGTGCCATTTTCAATAAAGATGCTACATATGGTGAGACTGATAATTTCGTATATACGATACCAGAGTTAAACGCTTTAGATAATAGCAACGAAATTAATACTGATAATTTTGAAAAACGATTGTTAGCATCTCCAGATCCCGGAGAGGATGATACTGGATATATTGACCTTATTAATCATTTTGGCCAATTATGTAGCAATATCCCACAAGAGGGTGAAAATCTCTTTTTAATTGATGATGGGATTTTGCTTGCAATATTAGGCATTGCTCTTACATGCGGAAACTGGATGTGGAGCGGCATGACTGGCGGAAATTTTGATAATTTTATTCATTTCAATGAAATTGAACTTAGATTATCTGATATTGATGCTAAATTGAATAAAATTTCAAGTGAATTGAGAGGCGGATTCAGTGCACTTCTTCTTGAAGCTGATAAAACTGCAATTCGTGACATGACAACTGCTATTGCAAATTTTAAAACAAATTTTGTACAGAAAATTAATGACTTCAGCCGCATTTTAGCAGATGATTTTGCATCCATGTTTAGGAAAACATGTCTTGAAGATCACAAATATGATTATTCATTAATCTATGATAAAACACCTGAAGGTAAATATTATGTCAGATCTAGATTATCTAAAAATACCACAGCACCAGCACATAAGTTGACAGGAACTGTTGGTGTTACTAATTCATTAGAATATCTAAGAAAAACTGATAACCGTATTGATGAAGGATTTACCAAAGAATTTTTTAAAGATATTAAAGCTTCTATTAATGAAAGTCTTTGCCCACCAGGTCGCACTGTAGAAAATGTTGGCACTGATATTTTTGGATTTATTGTTGAAGATTTTATTCAAAGAGTATTTTCTGATATCGGTAACAAAGATAGAGCACAAAATTTTAGAAATTTAATAATAAATTATATTGAACAACTATATGAAACAGATTTAGCAATTGTTTCTACATATGTTAATAGATGCAAGTTGTCCTACAATTTTGCTGGCGAAGCTCAAAGAATTTTCCAAAACAATTTAGCATATTTAATGCTTAATCTTGAAAAAAATGCAGCTTTTGTTCAAATGGTTTGTCGTTTCACAAAAGGTGACGGCAAGGTTGAGGAATTGGATCTTAAAGATAAATATCTTAAAGCAAGAAAATTTATTAAACAAACTTATGAAGATGTAAAAAGCTTACCTAGCAACTATTGCTTCCGCGATGGACAAAAATGGTCAACTAAATTTTTTAGCTTGGTAGATGATGTTCCGGGCCCACAATATGAGAAAAGAAAATCATTTACTCACAATTTAAAAACATATGAAATTACTCCTGCAAAAAGTTATTATCGTTTCGGAAATAAGACCGAATATAATCGTGGCGAACACCCTTGGGCTAACCCAATCTCCATTAAAGCAGTGACGGCTCGTTTTGGAGCACAAAAAGCTAGTGGAATTCTTAATAAAGATATTGATTTATTACGTTATCTCCGCAGTGTTCCTGGATTACTCAGTAGTGATGCAAATAGAATGTTACCGGCATATCAAACCGAATATGGAAATTCTGAGCCAAACAGCAATGTTGTTCGTATTTTTGCTGATATTTCAAAAAGAGCAGTTGGTCCAAATGAAAAAGGTGCGCCAATTCAAGTAGTAGCTCAAGGCGATAAACCTAATAGACCACTCTTCCATTTAGGAGATCAACTTGGATATAAACAATCAGACAACAAGAAGGTATTAGACCAATATTGGAAAAATGCTGTGTTTTATACATCAGATCTTGTAGACGTTGATGGCGTTTATAGAGATCAAGTCGATTTATTTATGTGCTGTGATTATCTTCAATCTGATCCTGCTTGGAGAAACGATGAGATTTGGGCATTTAGTGGATATTGGAGATATTATAGTGGCTATGACTATAAATGGCATACCTCTCGCGAGTTCTTTGGATTAGGAATTGAAGTTTCTAAATAGCTGGATTGTTACCCTAATATTTTAAAATAGTTTCATAAAATTATCTTTTCAAAACAAAAATCAATAGAACGTGTTTGTTTGACAGGTTGCATCACTGACGATGAACCTGCACCATTAAGTGATAGTTATACAAAAAAGACTGAGTTCGTTTGAATTGAGTCTTTTTAATATTAATACACCAAAAAGGTTATATTGGCCGTTTTATCAATTTTCATTTTAGGCATTTTTGCACATACTGACTTTCTATTTAATAATTTTGAATATATCTGATAATGTGAAATCTGTTCAATGGATTAATGAAGAAAGAAATAAAGCATCAATCTTAATCTTTTGTATGACGCAAACAGCTGCTACTTTTTTTCGATTTAATCGATGTTTTTTAACCGTTTATTTTTTAAGTTAAATGTGAATTTTATAATGAATATGCTGGCGATGTGTTAGTAATATCTATTTATGAAACAATTCATTTTTCATCAAAATGCGAAAAATTAATTAATTCATTAGGCACTAAAGCCAAAAAACAAAATGATTCGTTGGAATGGTAAATCAAACAAATTTGGACTACTTGTAGTCCTTTTCTGATATTTCTTATAATTAGAATAAATATGACCTTATTAAACGATATTTTCGCGTTCATTAACTATTGGAGGTGATAGTGATGAACACCAAAGAAGAAATTATCAAATTAAGAAATCAATCAAAAAGTTATAAGGAAATCGCCAACATTCTAAATGTGCCAGTTGGAACTGTTAAATCAGTTTGCC
>JAKSUC010000147.1 GCA_024413595.1 Bacteroidales bacterium | reverse complement strand
TAGTAGAACAAAAAAATAAATTAGTTGAAAAAGATAATCAATTATTAATAAAAGAAAATCAATTAGTTGAAAAAGATAAAAAAATGGCTAAAAAACTATTGTCATTAGGCAATAGTATAGAAGAAATATCAGAATTTTTATCAATTGATATTCAAAAAGTTAAAGAATATTTGGAGTGATAATAAAATTGTAAAATTCCAAAATTCAACCTATGAGAATTTCAGAATATCGTGCAACAGGTGGCAACAAAGCCATGCTTAACGATTATCACAGAAAATTGGATTCCGCAGCCAATTTTCAACTCAACTTTTTGCCCTCAGATAAACAAAATTATGCCTTTGATTACCTAGGTTCTGGCGACCATGGAATATTTGCAACTAATGAATATTACCCAAAATCTGGAAGTTACGATTTTCGTTACAAATCAGTAGAAACAGGAAAAACCGACTACGTAAAAGTAGATTTTTCAAATTATAACGGTTTGAAAGACAGTGTAATATTCAAAGACCGTTATGGAATAAAACTCAAATTATCAAAAGATAATATTTTAACATTTACTGGTACACAAAAACCTGATACAAATTATATTTACGCGTATGATAAAAATGGAGTTAGGATTGGAAAACTCTTTGTTTATACATACAAAAAACAAACTAAAAACGTTGTATTAGTGAGTGTTAACAATGCAAAAATTGACAAATCAATTACTGCCAACGGTTTAAATAAAATCTTTAAACCTTCTGTTACAGAATTTAAAATTTCAGAAGATAAAATTGAAATTCCTGATTTAAAAAACTTTACACATGGAGGTTCAAACTGGCATTCGGTTTATAATTCTGACCAAAAATTAGTTCTAGAAACTTACGATGAAAATATAAAAGACGACAATTTTTATTTGTTTTTTGTTGATAATGTTTTAGACAAAAAAGACTCGTTAGGAACATCCGTATCTGGTTATATGCCACGCGGTTACAATTGTGGATTTATTTACGAAGGTGGTTCATTGCACACCGTTGCCCACGAACTTGGACACGGCGTAGGAAATCTTGAACACGCATTTACTGCTTCAAATTTTTCTGGAAAAACTCAAAATTTGATGGATTATTCTTATGGAGAAGAACTTTATCATTTTCAATGGAATGAAATTCAAGATCCAAGTAGAGTTTGGATGAAGTGGAGAAAGGAGGAAAGTGAGGGAGAGAATGTGGAAGTATTGGATGAGAATGCAAAATATGTAGTTTGGGTGTACAGTCCTTATTTTTCGCATCTCATTCATAGTGAGATTGAAAATTGGAATCAAAATAAATCGAATATAACAAAAGCGCGACGAATTACTGAGTTGATTTTAGCTGCAATAACAGTAGATATGAAATATAAAGATATAATTGCAAAATATCTTAACAACTATTGTTTTGAGTTAACCGAAACTGAATTTACAACTTTACGCGAAGCGATTAAAAACACAATAATAAAATGCGCAAAAATGGAAAATAGATTCGGTGCTCCCAAAAAGAGGTATTCTATTCTTTATTTAGTTTCGGGAACACAGGATGTTCAAGAAGATCCTAAGAAATTGGAATTTATTGATCCACCATATTGTATCAAGAGGGCAGAATGGAAGGTCGATGATATGCTCGACTATATGCCTGACACAGACTTTGACGAAACAAAGTATGAAGGTAGTTGGGTAGCCAATGACAGAAAGGTATATGATAACCGCAAGCAGTTGTCTTACAAGCGACATTTTGAATTCTCAAATCCTTTCTATAAAACATATTACAAGTTGATAGAACTAGAAAACGGAGACTTGTTTCTCGCAAAACCAGACAATGTATTGGAATATGAAAAACTATCGTATTACATAAAACCCAAAGGAGTAAGATCTTGGTATGCAACAGATTTAAATTTCTTCCCAATAACTACTGATGTCACCAAATATACCGATGCGTTTGCTTTTGAAACGTTCAAGTTTGTGGGTTCTAAAATTTTACCGTTCGAAGATGCCTACATTGTCTTTAATGGAGAGGATTTCGACGGAGTTAGTTCCAGTCGAGTGGTTGCAGGTGTTTTTTTGGCTTTAGAACTTGCCCAAGTTGGCAAAATCATTAAAGTTATAAAAAATGGCAAATATGTAAAATATGGAGAAGAATTTGCTTTTAAGGGTGCAAAAGAATTGCTTGTTAAGGAAGCTCCAGATGTGATAATTGATATCTCTATGCAGTTTCTGGCTAACTTTTTATCTGAAATATTAGAAGATGATAATAACGATGTTAATTTAAAGCTTAGAAAAGCTTGGAGTAAGACTAGTATTCGAAATGCTTTATTACAGAAATCATTTTCTATTAATAATAAAAAAAATATTATATCAGAAGAAATTTTATTTTGCACTTTCGAATTTATGACCAATTTACAGGATGATAAAATTGATAGTCAGGATGTGCGTAATGGAGCCTTTAATTGTGTTGTTGAAGTGGTGTTATCTCTTGTTAAATATGGTCTGCATTCCGAACGTCTTAATATATTACTTAAAAATCACGAAAACTTAGAAAAAATACGTAATTATTTAAGGGACAGTTATTTTGTGATTCCATCTCTAGAAAACTTTATAAAAACTTATTGTAAGCCATGAAAAAATGGGATGATATTGATAAGGAAATGAATTTCTCCAATCAAATGATAATAAGTAGTATTTTCTTGTTATGTGTTGGAACTTTTATTCTTTTCTCTTGGACACCAGATTTTTATTATGATGACGATAAAATGATAGTCATACTTCTGCAAAAATGGTTTGGGTCTTATGGTTTATTGGGGCTTATTATTTTCTGCATGATGATTGCTATTTTTTGGTTATTATTATTTATTACTGAAAAACAAGATTTAAAATCTGTTACGAAAATCCGAGAAAAAATGGATGTTAATAATAATTTGGAAATAATCAAATCTAAATGGTACTATATATACAAGTTAGAAGGTGTTTATATCATTTCATGGCCAGAAAAACGTAAATTCTACCAATACATAATTAGTACAATTGATTTTGCTGATGACAAACTTTGCGATGATTTATTGCGTGATGTAATGCGTCATCCCGAAAATTATAAAGAATGGGATGTAGACAAATATTACTTTTTTGGCAATTTAGAACAAAACAATTGAACAGAGTACTCAAATTCGTTTCCATTCGCTTTCGTTTTTATTAAAAATGATATGAACCCTGAAAGTTAGACAAAAACCTTCGGGGGCTATATCAAATTAGGATAACATCTTTTTTATCTTGTCAAAATAAAAAAGATAGTCCAAAAAAATTGTATCTAAATCTTCCCAACAATCACCATTTAAATAATTTTGCAAAATTCCTAAAAAACATTATCTTTGTCAAAAAACAATACAACATGCCATCAGAAGGACTTTTTGAAAGATATATAAACTTTTATACAGACTTTGCATTCAAGAATTGAATCTTAAATCTATTAATCCTAAAAAATTAAATTCTTTAGTCAATGATTTC
>JAKSUC010000146.1 GCA_024413595.1 Bacteroidales bacterium | reverse complement strand
CGTAGCAGGTAATTCAGGAGCTGTGGTTAAGGAACTACAACTTGAAAACATATTTGAATAACAATAATAAGCTAATTGCGTAGCAGGTAATTCAGGAGCTGTGGTTAAGGAACTACAACCACTAAACAAACTATAAAAACAATAATCACAAGGAATTTTTAAACTTTCACAATAAATATCAACCAAACTCATAATATTACCAGAGGCGGATATTTTACCATTCATATAAAAAGATGAATATTCACCATGTGAAAATCCTGTAGGATTATTACCTCTAAAATAAACTTTACTTCCTACATTTTCTAAAGTTATTGTTTCTCCAGGCGCAAGTGATATCCATGTGGTTTTATCAAAGGATATTTCTACATTGGGATTATTTCCACCATAATTCGAATATCCAACTGAAGAATTAGCTTCTTCTGCCGTAAAACATAAATAATCTAAATCATTTTCTATATTATTTAAATTAACATCAAAAGAAGTTACAATGCCTTTATATTTAACAGTTAAAGTTTGTTTTTCAACTTTATTAGCATCAAAACCTATAACTTCACATTTTGATAAATCTATTGTTTTTGTTGAATTATCTTTATAATTAATAGTTACAATACCATTTGTTAAATCTAAATCTTGCCCTTGAAGATATTCTGTTTTAGGTAATGTTGTAACAGATATTGATTGAATATTATTTGCAACCACAGTCCAACCTAATGGAATATGAGAATCATCATATATTTCTTCTAATTCATCTGGACAATATAATGTTCCAGTTGTAGAAACATTCGATAACCAATTAGAAGTATAATTAGAAAATTCTCCCCAATCTTTAAAATCAACATTAACAGAGTTTAGACTTGTACAATTCATAAACATATTATTATAACAAGACCATGTTAATTGTGTTGAAGGTAAAATTGGAGCAGAGGTTAAAGCAGAACAATTATAAAATAAATCAGCAAAACAATATTCACTTGGGATTGTTTTAGTTTCATTTGTTACATCAATTAAACTCATAATATTGCCAGAGGCTGAAATTGAACCTGACATTGTAAATTGAATACTTGTTGTAGCCTCAGTTATTCCATTAGGATTATCCCCTCTAAAATAAATAAAATCTCCTTTTTGTAATTGTATATTTTCTGTTGGATTAAGAACCTTCCAATCATTTTTACTATTTATTGAATAGTCAATATTCGGAACATGTCTCCATTGAAATAATTGATAGCCAATAGAAGAACCATTCTCTTCTGCTAAAAAACATAAAAAGTCTATATTATCATAATCAATATCTTTAACAGTTACTTCAAATTCTGTTGATACATCAAAAATTTTAACTTCTATAGATTGAGTTCCTTTTTTTTCTCTATCATATCCTAAAACAACACAACTTTCTAAACTAATTTCTTGTGTTGAACCATCTTTATACGTAATAGTAACAATACCACCTTCTAATTGTAAATATTGACCTTTGACATATTCGTTTTTAGGAAGTGTTGTAATTTCTATTTTATCAATTTCTCCAGTTATAACACTCCAATTTGAAGGAATACTATAATAATTATAATCTATGGGTAATTCTTTTGGACTATAAATAATTCCAGTATTAGCTACATTAGAAAGCCAATAATAGGTTGCATTATTACGCCATTCTGAAAAATCAACCTTTATAAATTTTAGATTTTTACAACCAGAAAACATTCCATAATAACAATAATCGCATAATATTGTTGCTGTTAAATCTGGTGCTGTGGTTAATGCAGAACAATTAGAAAATAAAAAATAAAAACAATAGTTACAAGGTATAGTTTTACTTTCACAATAAATATCTACTAAACTCATAATATTACCTGACGCAGAAATTTTACCTGTCATGTTGAAATTAGATTTAATTTTATTGCTAAAAGAAAAACCTTCATGATTATCTCCTCTAAAATAAACTTTACTTCCTACATTTTCTAAAGTTATTGTTTCTCCAGGCGCAAGTGATATCCATGTGGTTTTATCAAAGGATATTTCTACATTGGGATTATTTCCACCATAATTCGAATATCCAACTGAAGAATTAGCTTCTTCTGCCGTAAAACATAAATAATCTAAATCATTTTCTATATTATTTAAATTAACATCAAAAGAAGTTACAATGCCTTTATATTTAACAGTTAAAGTTTGTTTTTCAACTTTATTAGCATCAAAACCTATAACTTCACATTTTGATAAATCTATTGTTTTTGTTGAATTATCTTTATAATTAATAGTTACAATACCATTTGTTAAATCTAAATCTTGCCCTTGAAGATATTCTGTTTTAGGTAATGTTGTAACAGATATTGATTGAATATTATTTGCAACCACAGTCCAACCTAATGGAATATGAGAATCATCATATATTTCTTCTAATTCATCTGGACAATATAATGTTCCAGTTGTAGAAACATTCGATAACCAATTAGAAGTATAATTAGAAAATTCTCCCCAATCTTTAAAATCAACATTAACAGAGTTTAGACTTGTACAATTCATAAACATATTATTATAACAAGACCATGTTAATTGTGTTGAAGGTAAAATTGGAGCATAGGTTAAAGATATACATCCATAAAACATATTATCATAACAACCTTCAGCTAATTGTGTAGCAGGTAATTCTGGTGCAGAGGTTAAAGCATCGCAATTTTCAAATAATCTGAAAAAGCAATATTCACTGGGTATAGTTTTACTTTCAGTTGTAACATCAATTAAACTCATAATATTACCAGAGGCTGAAATTTTACCAGACATTACAAATTGAGGTGAAATTGTATAATCAGAAAAACCATTTGGATTATCTCCTCTAAAATATACAAATTCGCCTTCTTGTAATGGAATTTCTTCTTTTGGATTAAGAATTTGCCAATTATCTTTATTATTTACTGAATATTCAACATTTGGACATCTACCATATTCTGGAAAAGTATAACCAATAGATGATCCATTTTCTTCTGCCGTGAAACAGAGGTAATCTAGGTCGGTGTTTGGAACTGAATTTAAAGTTCCTTGATTAACAACATCACCTAACATAAAGTTGGTGATAAAATTGAGTGGTTTATTTGCCATACCTTGTATGGAGAATAAGCACAAAATAAACAATAGTAATTGCTTGTAGGCTGTATTTTTCATTTCTTTATACTTTAGAAGGTTCTATTTATTTTACTCCAAAATTATAAAAATGTTTTGAAATTCAAGAAAATAAAAGATAATTTTAAATTAACAAATTAAAAGTTAAAGTACTCTATTTTTTACGAATATAATATTTATAAATTATCAATTTTAATAATATTATAAATTATTTATCTTATAACAATCTTTAGTTTTTATATTTTACCCACAAAGTGCAAAATATATTATGTAGATATTGATACATTTTATACAAAATGTATGAGTTGGCAGTGAACCGATTGATACTTTTTACTCAAAATATATCAATTGGCAGTGAACCGATTGATACTTTTTACTCAAAATGTATCAATTGGCAGTGAACCGATTGATACTATTTACTCAAAATGTATCAATTGGC
>JAKSUC010000145.1 GCA_024413595.1 Bacteroidales bacterium | reverse complement strand
AACAAACAAAAAAAATAAATATTTATATAAAAAAAACTATAAATATTTTTTTTTATCAAATAAAATTACATATATTTGCATCGAATAGATAATAAATTCTATAAAATAAATTAATATGATTTACAAAGAACTTAAATTTGTTGGCAAAATATATCAAGTTGCCCAATTATCATCAGTAAGAAAATATTTACGTGACGATGTAAAAATACTATTAGCCAAAAAGATAATCAAACTATTTGAAGATAATGATTATCCAGAACTATTAGTAATATTTACCGCCTTAGGAGAATCGCTCGACAACATGAAAGTTAGCAAAAACAAAAACATCAAAACCAAAGATGAAACATCTGACGAAAATGTTGCAATAGCAAAACTAAGTAGTTTTTTGGCAGGTATCAAAGAAATCATCAACAGTAAGAAACGCTTTGATCTTACCGAAAAACAAAAGAAACAGAAACAATGTGCCATAAATCTAGAAAAAATAATAGATGGCTTTTCAATGTCGACTGGCACAAAACAACAACGCCTTGGTAAGATAGAACGTTTAAAAGAAATTCTTAACGAATTTGCCAAAGCAGATGTTGAAGAACTAGAATTGACCGAAATTGTTAGCCGTATGTTTGAAATTATATCTTACATTGGCAACACAAACCAAAACAAATCTGATAAAAAATCAGACAATCGCGGTCTTAAACCTCAAGCATCTAGCATATTAATCAACGATATTAGAAATTTTATCAGCAATTTTAATACTACTAACCAATCTTTGAGAGGTAAATATAATAAACTTGCTGAAAAAATTGAAGAATACATTAAAGATGCTAATAATAGCAAACGCGATGATAATTCTGATAAAAACAATTCTAAATAAATAAGATAAAACACATATAGATTTAGTGTCTATATGTGTTTTTTTTAATTTTTATGATAAAATATTTTTTAAGATTATACAAGGATATAATTTTAAACACTAGAAAATATAAAAATTTAAACTTATTATAAATAAACATAAAAAGATATATAATAATATCACTTTCTTGGTATAATATAATAAAAACGTCCAAAATTTATTATTAGAAAAGCGATGAGATATTAAAAAACAAAAAATAATTTCATTGTAGTTAGGAATATATTATTAAAAATCTACATTTTATCGATTGGTCTAACAACTATGATAATAAATAAGCACCTATATATTAATAAAACTTTGTTACATGTTAACAAATAATCACATTTAATATCATAGTTTTAATACAGATAAAAATCAATATACACCCTTAATATCATAAAACCAAGGCACACGCTATTAAACATGCACACCTAATCGACTTGGAACAAAGACTATGCAAACTAATATTTACATTAATTGTGTTAGTCTTGCGATAATAATATTATATGTTTTACATCAATGGTGTATTCTCAATTCTAATTTATAAGATTTTAAATATTATTGGCATAATTTTTATTCCAACAACTAAGATTGCTTTACAATAATGGCATAGTTGCAAGTTTAAGCAATAAGAGTGCTTTACTATAATGGCATAGTTTTAAGGTAAAGGCTTGTAAATGTGATACTAGATATGCGTAATCTTTTGTCTAATTATATTAAAAATATATTTGTGTACATTTCTCTTTTATAGATATTCTATTTATTATTATTATTTAGATATATTGTTTTTACTATGGTATATTTATTCAATTATATTTGTATATTTTATTTAATTGATTGTATATTATATTTTAAGTAGATTAGATTATCAATTAAAGTAAACATTATAAATACTATGTTTTCAAGACGGTATTATATTGTTTTGTTACATATTTTAATTTATATTAGCGTGTTAATATGTTTTGTTTACGTTGGATTAAATTCAATATATACCGTCAAAGGGTGTTTTTTTTATAAATAATCAATAAGTTACAATCGAAATACTAGTAACAACAAACAATCAAAATGAGACTGTTTCAATAAAAAAAAACACCTCCCGAAAAAATTCATGAGATGATGGAATATGCGTTAAATTCCTTTCATATTTGGCGCACTGAGATTTGTGGATTTTCTGACAATAAAGCAACGATTTTCTCCATAGTATTTTCGGTATACTCCACACCAAAGCCTGTTTATACCGAACCTACTGTGTATTAAATCTTGAAACGAATATAGTTGTCACCAACCTCAGTAAATTACCACTCCACTTTTTTTACAAACCCGTTCCACATTTGGTTTGCCAATTGGTTCATATATTCGGAAGAAAAACCAACTCCTCCTTTATAGTGTAAACATCCATGCTGTTTTGCAATGTCTTGAGTATAATCTTGAAGTGCAAAAACTGTAAAATTAGTACGTCCACCGTATGCTTTGGCATCATAATTCCAATGATTTACTAGTGGTATTATTGTTCCTTCTTTGATATATTTAGAATTATTATCTTTATAAAATTTTAAATATGCCATTCCTTCTATTTGACATTTAACGTCTTTAAACATCGAAATAAAGTTTCCTAATGAATAATAAACTAACATTTTATGCCCGTTGCTTTTTGTTACCCATTCTATAGGTTCAATAATGTGTGGATGTGTGCCAACTACAACGTCAACTTCTGCGTCAAGAAATATTTGTGTATATTTTTTTTGGCTTTCACTGGTTGTTAATAGATATTCAGTACCCCAATGTGCAAAAACAACTACAAAATCAGCCATTTCTTTTGCTTTTGCAACATCAGTTTTGATTTTTTCTTTGTTCAAAATATCAACAGAATATGGATATTTAGTTAAATCATTGCCACAATTAACGCCGTAAGTATAATTTAAAATAGCTATTTTAATATTATTTTTAGATAAAATAGTAATATTATCAGCACTTTCTTTATCTTTATGTATGCCAATTAAAGGGATTTCAGGGTATTGTTCCCAAAATTTAACAGAATTTTCTAAGGCTTTAAAACCATGATCAAGAACATGATTTGTTGCCATAGTAACAACATTAAATCCCGCTTTTACAATTGCATTACCCACAGCGTCAGGCGAATTAAAATTAGAATATCCATGATAAGCCCCCCAACGATTTTTAGAATGAATATATTTTTCTTCAACCTCAGAGCCTAAATATCCCTCATCCCCCCCCAACGGTGTTTCTTGATTAATAACGGCAAAATCTCCTAAGGTCAAATATTTTTTAATGTTATTATAATTATCGTCAAAATTAAAACTATTGTCACCAGTTTTACCAGCTTCAAGCATATACCAATCGTAAAGATTGTCGCCAACAGCAACCATAGTTACTTCAGACGAATCAATTTGAGGTTTAAAATTAATCAACAAAGAATCATCTATATTTTTATTTTCAGAAGCAGTAGAAGGATTTATCAAACAACTTGAAAAACTCCCCAATGCAACAATACTCAACAAAGAGAATAATATTTTTTTCATAATTATAAAAGTTTTTTTTGTAGGTCAAAATAGAAAAAATAATGCCAATTTTTGGAATAATAATAATTTGCTCCGATATTATAGATTCGTCACTACGTTCGGAATGACAACAAACCTAAGCGCCGAAGGTGCGTAACTTTGTTAACCGTATGCGTAGCTTACGGTAAAGCCT
>JAKSUC010000144.1 GCA_024413595.1 Bacteroidales bacterium | reverse complement strand
GTAATCGTAGGTTTTATTGTCCATGAAATTTTTTTATAGGCTTCGAGTTTTATGTCTGTTATATTTATTGGTATAAAATCTGAAAATTCTGATGATTTTGGTTCAATAGTTATCTTTGTTAAATTTTTATTAGTAACGACAGAAAAAGTTTCTTTAATACCATTTTTAGTTATTCTTTCTGACGAATTGTAAGGTGATTTAATAGTAATTTGTCCTAACGAACTACGTGAGGCAACAGAGAATGTTGCTCTATTATCAGATGAATGAGAATATGGATTTGTTTTGTCTTTTAAAATTTCTGGATAATTATATATAATATTTAAGGCATTACTTACTTCATCTTCATACCAAAAATGATTAGTACTATAATTTATTGTTTTATATTCTATTTCAGGCAAATATACATATTTTGTTATCGGACATTTATTGTCTTCTTTAATATATACTTCGTATGAATGACCACCTAATAATTTATGATTGTTACTTATTGTTTCAGGGGTATTTTCTGAAAAATAATCTCGTATTGATGCAGTTTGATTTACTGTTAATGGCAAACTCAATGTATCATTATTGACTATAAGATTGTCTGTATTTATAGAGACATTTGGATAAAATGATATAAAGTTGGTACTTTGATCTTCATTATTAATACCTTTTTTTGGATATTCAGTAACAGATGTTCCATCTTCGGTTGTATAAGTTAATTTAATATAAAAGTTTGTTGAAATTAGACCTTTATCTTTAACTTCTGAATAATTTATAGTGGTTCCATTTTGATTTGCTTCTATTATTTTAAATTCAGTCCAATTTTTTTGATCAATAGAATACCACAAAGTAGTTTCTACTGGTATTGGAAATGAATAATTAATTGATACATAATCTTCTTGACATAAATAATCTCTATTTTCTTGTTTTTTAATATAATTTGAAAATGTGAAATGGAATTTTTGAAAATAAACATAAGTATACCATCTATACAATTCATTAGGTGTACTAATGGGAGGATAATAAGCAAATGTTCCACTTATAAATTCATGTTTATAAATCAGTGTATGTTCATCAACAAGGTAATCTTCAACATTTTTTTTTGTAATGGTTCCACCTGTATTTTCAGGAGAAGAAAAAGAAACATCCTGCTTATGATATACTAGCATATCAATCTTTATAGGAAAATCTCCAGAAGATAATAATTCTGAATATGTAATTTGAGTTGGATTATGTATATATTTAAGCGAATAGCAGGTTACAAATCTAATTTGGTCTATATTATCTTGATGTTCTGGCCAAGGTAATTCTACATTAAAATTATAAAATTGACCAAAAGACAATTTCAAAATATTGATAAAAATTAATATTAATAATATTTTTTTCATGATTTTTACAATAACGATTATTTAGAAGACCAATATTTTGTTACATACTCCTTAATTGCAAGTTAATACTTTATGAATTTCAGATGTTATAATATTTTTTCCTGGTAATCTATACGAAATAGTATAAGGATAATTTCCTTTTGTTAATGACTCAGGATTTTGATATTTTAAAACTTTTTGTTCATATTCTGTTAAAGTTTCTCCATGTTGACGTTTAGAGCCAATTTTATCTCGTAAAACTTTTAAATCTTCGTGACATTCTCTAATAACATTATGTGTGATACAACCATAATTATAAATTCCTAGTGTTTCTCCTGTATTAATTTCATCATCAGTTAAATAATCATGGTTTATTGACAATGGATTAAAAACCGTCATAGCATCTGTTGGTGGATACGAAAAATCACGATCTCTTTTTATCTCTGTCTCTGAATATTTATGATACATTTCATAATAAATTGAAGATTTAAACCATTCTGTATTTTCTAAATCTGCGTTCAAACAAACTAAATTATCGTATTTTCCCTTTTCTTGTTGTTCGTAAACATCAAAAAAATCGTCAGTTGTAAAAGAAAACTCAATATCTTTTATAAATAAATTATTTCCTGTAAACTTCGCAATTCCCTCTAGTCCAATATCATCAACTTTTTCTTTTAATGTATTATATTTTGAAGTTCTAAAATCAATAGACCAAATTTGTTTAGTTTCTGAAGAATTTCCATTAGTAGGTATTTGTAATATTTGAAGTTTATAAATTTTTTGATTATCAAAATTTAATTTACTCAAATCAAAGTTAATTTCATATTTTTGATTTTCAATTTCAGTTGATTTAAAATGAGTAAAATCAATATCTTGATATATTCCATCTTCTGTAGAAAGTCTAAGTTGTTGGGTATATCCTTCTGGTATTTTATTTAATAAAAATCTATAATTTTCAGATAAACAAATATATCCTGTATTTGTTTCTTTTGAATATAAATTATACATTCTATCTATTGGATAAGAACATAATATATGTTGTGGCTTAATACAATTTACGGCATCACCAGTAGTGAATGAAGATACTTTTTCTTCTATTATTAAACTATCATTCATATTTTGAGCTACAACCCATTCATCTTCAACGAGTTTTAACATTGAGACATTAGCTTTTATATTATATTCAGTATTAGGTTCTAATGGTTCTTCAGGGGAAAATATTATACTCAATCCATCTTCTGAAATTGAAAATGCTCCATCAACTTTATTATTATTTTTAGTATTCAAAATTTCAAAAGTATCAATATTGACTTTAGATGAATAATTATATTCATTAACTTCATTACAAGAATAATTTAAATTTATCTTAATAGAAGAAAATATATCAACAGTATCACATTTATCTTGAGGGGAAATATAATTAATGCAATCTTTATTTAATTTTAATATACGTTTATTAATTTGGGGAGTTTGGTATTGATCTTTTTCTTTATCGCAAGCAACTATGGCGAAACAAGCCATAAGTAATGCTAAAATTAATTTTTTTTTCATAATGTTTTATTTATAAATAAATATTTTATTAATTGTTGACGTAATTTTATTTTTTCCTGGTAATCTATACGAAATAGTATAAGGATAATTTCCTTTTGTTAATGACTCAGGATTTTGATATTTTAAAACTTGTTTTTCATATTCTGTCAATGTTTGTCCATTATCACGTTTTTTGGCTATTTTATCTCGTAAAACTTTTAAATCTTCGTGACAATCAAAAATAACATTATATGTGATACAACCATCATTATAAATTCCCTGTGCAACGCCAGTATTAATTTCATAATCAGTTAAATAATCATGGTTTATTGACAATGGATTAAAAACTGTCATTGCATCTGAGGGGGGATACGAAAATGCACGGTTTCTTTTTATTTCTGTTTCTGAATATTTATGATACATTTCATAATATATTGAAGATTTAAACCAACTGGTTTCTTCTAAATTGGCATTTAACCCAACTAATGTTTGAGTAAGATTTCGTTCTTGCTGTTCATAAACATCAAAAAAATCATCATTTATAAATGGATATTCTATATTTTTCATATAAATATCTAGTCCTGTTATTTTGGCTTGTCCCTCCAATCCAATATCATCAACTTTTTGTTTAAGAGTATTATATTTTGACACTCTAAAATCCACAGCGCAAATTTGTTTAGTTTCTAATTGAGCAAAATTTCCATCAGCAGAAATGTTTCTGATTG
>JAKSUC010000143.1 GCA_024413595.1 Bacteroidales bacterium | reverse complement strand
TAGCGTATCTGCTTTGGGAGCAGAGGGTCGCAGGTTCGAATCCTGCTGCCCCGACTTTTTAAAGGGTTGGTGATTAATTCACAAATTTAAAATCAAGTAGTTAAGTCCAAGATTTTGAATTTATACTCATGGTCATGTAAAGTCTCAATTGTGAGGCTTTTTTTGTTTATATTGGTTTATGATTTTTTATTGTTTTTTTTAACAAAAATTGATAATTAATATTCGCCAACTTTTATTATATTTGTTTCAAAAATTTTTAAACTAAAAATCACTAAAACAATGAAAAAAATATTCCTTTTATTATTTGTAACAATATTATCTACTGCAATTTACGCTCAAAATACAGAAACTCAATATTACAGATATCAATCTGAAATAAATGGTCTTTGTGTAAATTATCCTGAAGGTATGTTTGGTTTTATATTTTGTCCATTATGATAATGATAATTATATATGTACATCTTTAGCAGAAGGATATGAACCTATAATAATAGATACAAACGATATTTATGATGTATATTCTATTGAGGGAGTATTTAAATTAAATGCTACATTATATAATAGCAAGGAGAATATACTTAAATCTGAACTTCAAAATAGAATTTCAGAAATAGGGAACGTTCTCAACCAAAATAATAAATTAATAGATGAAGTATCGGAACAAGGTAAACGAGTTGATACAATGTTGGACATTTTAAAAAACAAATTATTATGAAATACAAATTATTATCCTTAATTTTTACATTATTGATATGTAATATCTGTTTTTCTCAAATAGAGGACACAACAGAAATAAATCGAATGAATAAATTTTTGGAAATTGCAATAACACAAGAACCTCAAATGTATCATTGTTTTTTCCCAGAGATTTACTTCGGTATGTCAGAAGAAGAGTATAAATCCACTCTAAAAAATATGATTAAAAGAAATCAGTTAAAAAAAAATGGGGACTATTATTACATTGACTACGAAAAAGAAAATGGAGTTGTAGGATTAACAATATCTATAAAAAAACCTACATTTACAAATGGAGAATTAACTTCAATTTTATACAATATAACAACATGGGAAGAAGAAGATTTATCACAAACAGAATTATTCTTAATACAAACATTTAGGAAAGAATATAAAGGTATACATTATTTTATTCCAAGAGTTAATATTTTAGGTAAAAATGAATATTGTTGGATATTAAACAATCTAGTTATAACATTTAAAGGTGGAGACGCTGGAGAATTGTTATTTGTTGATACTTCAAAAATAGGGATATGATATGCAAAATCAAGATAGTACGGAAATAACAAAACGATTTTTCGATGCTTTACAAAAATTAAAAGCAAATGGGATTATAAGAGGTAAACAAACATTTGCACGAAAATATAATATTGACAATAGGAATTTTTATAAAGCAGAAAAAGATATGAATAGGAATATATTTCAAACTTCATGGCTACTTTATTTAGTCCGTGATTATTACGTTTCTGCTCATTGGTTACTTACTGGAGAAGGCTCTTTTTTGAGAACCATTTTCGGAAAAGACTTTGAAAACTTTGCAAATAATTTGCAAAGGAAAAACAAATAAAAAATAATGAAAAGAATATCAATAAATTATAACGGTGTAGCTCTTATTTTGGGAGCAGAGGGTCGCAGGTTCGAATCCTGCTGCCCCGACTTTTTAAAGGGTTGGTGATTAATTCACAAATTTAAAATCAAGTAGTTAAGTCCAAGATTTTGAATTTATACTCATGGTCATGTAAAGTCTCAATTGTGAGGCTTTTTTTGTTTATATTGGTTTATGATTTTTTATTGTTTTTTTTAACAAAAATTGATAATTAATATTCGCCAACTTTTATTATATTTGTTTCAAAAATTTTTAAACTAAAAATCACTAAAACAATGAAAAAAATATTCCTTTTATTATTTGTAACAATATTATCTACTGCAATTTACGCTCAAAATACAGAAACTCAATATTACAGATATCAATCTGAAATAAATGGTCTTTGTGTAAATTATCCTGAAGGTATGAAACCTACTTGTGATAATGAAACTACATTAGAAATCGATAGTGATAATATTACATTTGTTGCCACTTTTAATGATGCTTCAAAATTATCTGAAAAATATATGAAAGATAATCTTGAAAAAATTATCAAAAAAACAGGTATTGACAATAATAGTATTACTTTATTAGAACTAAAAAACAACAAAACTATTGAAGGTAGTTTATATATAGGTGCCAATAAAAAAGAAAATGCTGATTTTTATTTAATTCACGGTTTTGTTCAAAGCAAAATTTCACCACAAATTGCTTTTCAAATTAGCATAATTTGTACTGATTTAAAAGCTGAAGAAGCTGGTAGAATTCTTGGTACATTAGAATTTTATCCTGAAAAAATAAAATAATTTTTATTTAGCAATTATCAAATATTAAATTTGATAATTGCTAAATAAATTAATCTTCAAAATTAATAATACTTTTTGCCAATTTCAACATTCTATTATCTGTATTTGCAATTTCTTGAGCAATTTCTTTTAATTCAATATCAATATTTTTAGGCATTTTAAAATCCTTTTTATAATGAATTTGATGTTCAAGACACGCCCAAAAATCCATAGCTATTGTTCTAATCTGAATTTCTACAGGTATTTTCCTAATTTTATCACTAAAACATACCGAAACCTTAACAATAAGATGTAAACTACGATAACCACTTTTCTTTGGATTTAAAATATAATCTTTAGTTTCTACAACATCAATATCTTCTTGATTATTAATAAAATTATTTATAAAATAAACATCATCTATAAAAGGACAAATAACTCTTATACCTGCTATATCATTGATTTGTGTAATAATATTATCAATACTAAAATTAATATTCAAGCGTTGAGTTTTTTCAAGAATACTTATTGGCTCCTTTATTCTATTAGATACAGAACAAATTGGATTTCGTTTATTTTTAGAAGTAAATTCTGATTTCAAAATATCTAATTTAGTTGAAACTTGCTTAATTGCACAATCATAAAACATCAACAATTGTTGAAATTGAACTGCAGAATTATAAAAACTAGTTATTGAAATAGCAACATTATTAGAATTAGCAATTGCTTTATTTAATATTTTTTCATTATTCATAGTTAAAAATATTTTTTTCAAAACTAAATAATTACAAAACAACAAACAACGAAAAATAATAACATAGAAAAAATCAATAAAAACAAAAAAATAATAGTAAAAAAATATCTATTTTATAAAAAATAACGTATATATACAAAAATAAAAAATAAAATAAAAACATTATTACTATGAGTCAAGAAGTTTGTGAAAAATTAGCAAAATGTCCTATATTTCAAAAGGGAATATTATTTAATGAATATACAGGCGAAACGTATAAAAATTTGTATTGCTTAAAACCAGACAAATACATAACATGTAAAAGATTTATTGCATCAAAAGAATGTAATTGTCCAATACCAGAAAAAATTATGCCAAACTCATCATTATCAATAGAAGAAATAGTTGCAAAAGCAAAAGAAGCAGCTAAATAATAATAAATAAAAAATATCAAAAGAGGCTGTCCAAAAAGTTTTTTTTTGCGACAGCCTTTTTTATTTCAAAAAAAATTATTA
>JAKSUC010000142.1 GCA_024413595.1 Bacteroidales bacterium | reverse complement strand
AGCGCCGAAGGTGCTTAATTATGTTAATCGAAACCTAATGAAAGATATTCATCATATCTCCACAAGCGCCGAAGATGCTTAATTATGTTAATCGAAACCTAATGAAAGATATTCATCATGTTCCACAAGCGCCGAAGGTGCTTAATTATGTTAACCGTATGCGTAGCATACGGACATAATCTCCCCTCCTCTACAAGCGCCGAAGGTGCTTAACTAAAAACTCTTGCAGAAATATAATATCCTATCCATCTTGCGTCTAACTTTTTTTTGATTTATCCAACTCGCCACCATCCAACTCGTCATTTCGAACGAATGTGAGACATCTCGAGCAAGAGGAGAATTATTAAATTCTAATTGAAAAATTCATTATTAAAAAGATTGTTCGGCTTCGCTCACAATGACAAATTCGCCGTCTGTGGGTGTGGGAAGAAAGGAAATGAGGACGGCTCCGCCGTCCTCATTTCCCCTACCCTACCCAAAGCGAAACAACTGTCATTATGAGCGTAGTCGAACAATCTTATTTTTATTGTAAATACAGAAACATTGTATATTTTACAATAAATATATAATCTTTCTGAAAAATTAACATGGTTAACAAGTAACAATAATTAATTTTTAATTATTAATTCTTAATGAACCACACATCAATTTTCCCTAATTATCAATTAAAAAATTTCTGTAAGAAATTATTTACGCGCTTATCAGCATTTCTGCCAATTGATAAAGAGTTTCGTTTGCAGATTTAGCGCCATTAAATTCTTGAATAAATTGCATTGCAAGGCTAGGTTGATATTCTCTAATGTTTGCAACATTTATATATCCATTAGAAATTATATGGTTTACCACTTGAGATAATATATTTCGTTGTGTAGGTGTAATATTTCTGTTTCGTTTTCCACAGAATAACTCAAAATATTGATTGGCTGTTGAACTTATACTATGCAAACTATCTATACGGTTAAGCGCAAATCTTACAAGTTGAATTATATTAGTAAGTGCTTTAACTTGCGATTTATCATAAAATTTTGTTACCTTTTCTGGATATATTATCGAATAGCAATCCCACAGATGCTGTGTATTAAATTCGTGACTTGCTTTTATCATCTTGGTTTGAAGATCAAAAAGCATTTTTTGAGTAATAGCCTCTTGGGTATTGTTATATATTATTCGTAACGCCTCAATTTTATCTGATTGGTCTGTAACAAAGTTTTTAAAATCGTTAGTAGTTTTTTCGGCGTCCACTTGCGAAAAATCAGAATACAACAATTCATCATTTCCTGGTTTTAAAATATTTATATACCCTGCATTAATTTCTAAGAGCAATTCACGAGCCTCTGGACTAGCTGTTATAGGGCGTACAAGTGTTTTTCGCTCTTTATTATCTTCGTTTACAGAAACAAAAGGTGGTAGTTTATGATTATCTAACTCTTCATAAATATTAGAAGCTAATTGTTTCATGTTGATTTTGCACATAAATTCAAAATCAGCCAATTGTTGAGCGTTTGCTTTTGCTGCAATTCTTGATAATCGCCCTGCCAACAAATGTAAATATTCGTCTTGTAGATTACCATTTATTATTAATTCAAACAAACGTTCCAATCCTACTACTTGATTTGGAGGTAAAAATGTAGTGTCATTTTTTTCATGTTCTGTAACACCTATTGCATCTACAATATAATATAAGTTTTTACCTTCTGAGGCATTTGGAGTTACATTTCTTAATTTTCTATCGTCAATAACCCTACATCCACGACCTTTCATTTGAATATACATTGTTTTCGACATAACATCTCGCATAAACATAACCACTTCAAGAGGTTTTATGTCGGTGCCTGTTGAAACCAATGTTACTGTAACAGCTATTCTAAAACTTTTTTCTTCTCTAAATTTCTTTATTAATCCAACACTATCACCTGCCGTACAGGTTATTTTTTGTGCAAACGATGAATTTTCTTCTTTCTCAAAAACTTCATTTGCTATTTTAACTATATTATCGGCGTGTTTGTCGTTTACGGCAAATATTAATGTTTTGGGTATATAATTATAATCAGGTTCTCTATTAGGATATAATTTTGTATAAATTATATTTTTATATTCTTGTAATATAAGTTTTATTTGAGCATAATTTATAACAGAGCGATTTAGTTGACTACCAAAATATGCTATATCTTCAGATGCTTTTATATTATTTTGCTCACCAGTATAATTTGTTATTTGCTCAATTTTTTCACCTTTATTAATAATACCACCTTCTTCGGTTTCTTTAGTTTTGATACGATAAATCTGACTATCAACATTAACATTGTCGAGTACCGAATTATCAAACGAATATTCATAAGCACAATTCTTGTCAAAAAAAGCGTATGTAATATCTTCTGGAGTAGCTGTTAAACCTATCATATATGCCGACGAAAAATAATCAAGCACTTTTCGCCATTTGCCATATATTGAGCGATGACATTCATCTATAATTATTAAATCAAAAAAATCTTTAGGTATTTTTATAGTGTTAGGATCAAATTCTATAATATTATCATCATCATTGTCAAAAACTTCTGAATTGTTACTATCGTCATATTCTTCATTTTTGCCAGAAATAAAACTAAACAAACGTTGAATAGTTGAAATTATAACAGAACAATTATTAACATCGGTATTAGCTTTTAACCTTTCAACACAAAAAATATCAGAAAACACTTTTCTACTATCAGTAAGGTCAAAACTATTAAATTCTTTTAAAGTTTGCTCAGAAAGATTGTTTCTATCCACAAGAAACAAAACTTTTTTGCATTTAGTAAACGACAAAAAACGGTATGCAATCATACACGCAGTAAAGGTTTTTCCTGCACCAGTTGTTAAACTAAGCAACGCACGTTTTTTATCATCGTAGTGAAACGAATTTTCAAGATTAATAACTGCATTATATTGGCAATTGCGCAATGTAAGTTTTTTTAAATAAGGAAGTCCAGCAAAATAATTAGTAAAATAGCTAAAATTATAATTAGAGACAATATCGTAGGGAGAAGGAAATTGTTTAATAATTTTAAAATCTTGAGAATGATTTCTAACATCTTTAAACAAAATCTTTTTACCATTAGCCACAAAAGCTAACGGCAAAATAGGAGTAAAAATCTTAACCCAATTAGGAACATTGTGAGCATATTTAATAACTTGAATTTTTACATCCTCATTAGTTTCAACATCAATTTCTTCTCTTTTAGCCTCAACCACACCAATAGCCCGACTTTCAAGAAAAAGCATATAATCAGCCTCTTTATTTTTATTTAAAAGTTGTTCAGTAACGGCATAAGCATTATCGTTAGAAGAAATATGGTTTCTATCTACCACATGCCACCCCGCACTTTCTAATTGTTTATCTATAATTTTACGAGCTTTTTCTTCAGGCTTTAAATCACTTTCCATAGGCTACTTATTTAAAGCAAAAATAAACAATCTATTCCAAACAATCAACCATAGCTCAAATTATTTTTGAATATAAATTTATTACAACGTGATAATAAAATAAAAAAAAATAGAAAAATAAGTTTTCTTGAGAAAATTATTTACAAACAATACATTCAAATCAATTGCAATAAGAGTTATGTTCATAAACAATACATTCAAATCAATTGCAGCAAGAGTATTGTTCATAAACAATACATTCAAATCAATTG
>JAKSUC010000141.1 GCA_024413595.1 Bacteroidales bacterium | reverse complement strand
CAATTATCATTCTAATCAATGTTGCAGTGTCATTTGCTGTCTTATGGGCATATTATTGGGTATAGGAGTACAATTGGATGATTAGTGTTATTGTTCCGGTTTACAATGCTCAAGAACATTTATCAGACTGTCTTGATTCACTTTTACATCAAACATTAGAGAGTGATTTCTATGAAATCATTCTTTTAAATGATGGTTCAAAAGATATGTCTGCTGAAATTTGTGAGCGTTATGCGAAGCAGTATAGCAATATCGTTTTTGTTAATAAAGAAAATGAAGGTGTCTCAAAAACACGAAATCTAGGAATTCAAAAAGCAAAAGGCGACTTTGTCGCCTTTGTTGATAATGATGACTTAGTAGAAACAGATTATTTGGAAAAACTGTATACAGCAATTTCTCAATCAAATGCTGATGCTGTTTTTTCAGGCTATACTCGTATGACTTATTCAGGAAAAGTTTTGTTTAAAGAAAGCTTAAGTCAAACTGAGTGGGCAAAATACATAGTGATGGCCCCTTGGGCGAAGCTTTATCGAAGACAAGTTTTATTGAATAATAGAATTGAATTCTTTGATTATGGAATAGGAGAAGATGTTGCCTTTAACCTACAGTTTTTAGCTAAAACCAAGAATATTGATATTATTTCCTATTCTGGCTATAAATGGATGTTTAATGATGATAGTGTATCTAATACCTCTCAACGTGGCTTAGATGATCGTTTAGATATCCGCATTTTACTAGAGAAAATTTTAGAAAATAATCCAAATCCAGATGATTATTTGTCATATTTTATTTATAGATACTATATTTGGTATCTTTTATTTTCAGGACGTTCATCTAGTAAACAGCAATTCCTATCTTATAATAGGAAAATTAAAGCATTTTTACGTGAGCAAAATATTTCTAGAAAAATATCACCGTTATCACGTCGCTTGAAGGGCGAAAAATTTTCAAATCGTTGTGTAGTGTTAGTTTTTAGTCTTTTAGATAAATGTTATTTGTTACCACTGTTTGCATTAGTTTATTGTAAAAGTAAAAAATGATTAGAGGAGATAAAATGAAATTTTCAATTATTGTACCGGCATATAATGTGGCACAATATATCGAAGAGTGTGTGGAAAGTGTTCTAAATCAAGATTATGATAACTATGAAGTTATTGTTGTTGATGATGGAGCAACTGATGAAACACCTCAAATTATTGATAATCTTGCCCAAAAATCCGAAAAAGTTAAAGTTATTCATCAAGAAAATGGTGGATTATCTGCTGCACGAAATAGCGGAATTGAAGCAGCAAATGGTGATTATATAATCTTTCTAGATGGAGATGATTTTTGGTCAAGTCAGTCTTTTTTAAACGACATCAACAATAGACTTAATGAAAATTCTGTTGATGTTATTATCTATTCTTACTCATACCATTATACCGATAAAATTGCTAAGAAGACAATCAGTAATAAAGGATTATCGGGAAATATAAAGAAAGATTGTATAGACTTAGTTAAACGTGAATTGATAACCGCACCTGCATGGAATAAATGTGTAAAGAGAACTTTGTTTGTAGACGGTTCTCTAGATTTTCAAGTTGGTTTCCTTTCAGAAGATTGTCTTTGGTGTGCAAATCTTTTGAAGCTAATGACAAGTTATGCAGTTTTTGACAATGCACAATACATGTATCGTCAAAATCGAGCAGGAAGTATTACCAATGTTGTTAAAGAAAAAAATGTTCTCGATATTTTAAAGAGTATTTCAATTGGCCTTGATAATATCGAAAAACTTCCATTTGAAAAACAGGAAGCATTAAAAGTCTATTTTGCAATTTCATATATTTCAATTTTGCCGTTTGTACATTTATATAAAAACAACTTTGATATTAAAAACTATTTAAAAAATTATGAATATTTGTTACAATATTCAAGGCAGATTGAAAACAAAAGTTTTAAATATACTGGCTTGGTGGCAAAAGGGATAGGAGTAGAAAAGGCAGCTGCCTTGTTTAATAAGTTACTTGGTCTGTACAAAAAGTTTAAAGGTTAAGGATTTTCAAAAGGTATAATGATATTTTTAAAATCAATAGGTAATTTTTGTAAGAAGAATAGAGGTGTTTTACTTTCCTATTTTGTAACCTTTCTCATTACCTACTTACATCTTATTATAGTAATTGGCTTAGAAAATCATCGAACTATTACACCGCTTATTTGGATTTTGTTAGGTGTTTTTATCGTCTTATATGCCTTCCAAATTCGAAAAAGAATGGATAATAAATGGTGGTTATTATATCTTCCACTTATTTACTTTCTTTTTGTAATAGGTGCTTATTTTGTAAAAGTTACTTTAAATCTTAATAATGAAAAATTTGACTGGACAAAATTTCAACATTTTTGGGATTTTAACTTTTTAATTCCTTTAGCATGTTTGCTGTTATTAGCTCTGGTTTTTAATTGCTTCTCAAGCTATTTTTCTAATGAGTTTATTAATGCTTTTTCTCTGAAAAAGAAACGCTATGACATTTTAGTAATGAGTCAAATTGCAACAATGTTTATTGTTACAAGCAATCAATTAATAAATAGTTTCCTTTCCAATACACTTTTTCTTGTTGAAGATATTAAAAAGACAGCTTATGCAGGACAATTACTGCATTATTCTCTTGGTATGTATGTTTTCTTTAGTTTAATCACTTATGCATCAGCTAAAGGAATAAGTCACCTTATTAAGAATAAGCCAACCCCTTCTTTATCGGTTGCGACAAGTTTGTTGTTGGCTTTTATTTATAATTATACGATTCAAATTGGGATTACGGAAAAGGGTGCAACCTATGATTACTATATTGCTTCAGGAGCAACGATATTTCAAATTTTAATTATCTTTGCTTGTTTCATGGTGATTTATATTACTATTAATCGCTATTTACTAGCTACAGTTTTTAACATTGTTTTAGGAGTTTTAATCAGCTATATAAATGCTGAAAAATTTGCTTTACGTAATGAGCCATTTTTAGTTTCAGATCTTACTTGGTTAAATGATATCGGCTTTTTTAAAGAATATGTTAGTGAAAATGCTCTTTTATTGAGCATAGTAGGGATCCTTTGGACAATTGTTATTTTGTATTATGTTAGGAAGAAGTGTTTACCCGGGCAAATATTTAAAAATTGGAAACAACGTTTAGCAGTCGCTATTACAATTATTGTTGCTTTTTCAGGAACATTATCGATATTTAAGAATCAAGAGGATGGAAGAATTCCTGAACATATTCCAGTTTTATCTTCTGTTTATAACCTATATAATGTCAATTGGCAAGGAATTAATGCTAATACAAGATTTCAATCTTTGAGCTTTGTATGGCTGAAACAGTTAACAATTACTGATATTGAAAAACCAGCTAATTATAGTCAAAAGGAAATTGACAAAGTTTATAAGAAATATACAAATCTTGCTGGTGAAATAAATGCCACAAGGACAGAAAATATTTCTGATCAAACAGTGATCTTCATTCTAAGTGAAAGTTTAGCTGATCCTGCTCGTGTTCCTGGGGTAACTTTATCGGCTCCAGTAATACCGCAAATTCAACAGATTCAAGCTGGAACAACATCGGGCTTAATGAAATCCGATGGTTATGGTGGTGGAACAGCTAATATGGAATTCCAGACCTTAACAGGTTTACCGATGTATAACTACAATGATA
>JAKSUC010000140.1 GCA_024413595.1 Bacteroidales bacterium | reverse complement strand
TAATTTATTATAACAAACAGAAAATCTCATTTCAACAATTTGAAACGAGATTTTCCTAATAAATAATTAAATTTTTATAAACTTTATTTAATAAATTTTCTTTCGTACAACCCTAAACCAATAAGTAACAACAACCCTGCAATTGATAAAGTAATTGATAATTTTAAACCAGCAACTTTATAACGCATTATAATATCATGTTGTCCTTTTCCAGATATATCAAATCCAATAAAAGCTTGATCCAATAAAGGAACAATATCAGTTCTTATACCATCAACATATATCTCCCATCCATAATCCAAAGGAATAGAAGTAAACATTAATGATTTTTCTTTTTCTGTATTTACATTACCTTCAATATATCCATTACCAAATTTATCAATATTTAGCATATTATTCTTTAATAGATTATATACTTTTGAAACCTCATCCTCATTAATTTCAGCAAACAAATAGCCGTCAGCAACCTGTTCCTTAATTATATTTGAATATATCTCAACATATCGAATATTTTCATATTGTTCAAATTTCTTTAAATATGATACTGAAGTAAAGCCTTCAACATCATATGCATTTTCATAGCCGTCAGCATATATTAACGATTTTTTAACAATCATAGATTCTGCATTATCTAGATACATATACACATCATTTACATATAAATCATCATCTATAATGAAATCTACACTCCCATCGTCATTCATAGATGTATCTTCAAATAAAATTCTGCCATCATCTAACTTATATACATCAATACCATTCGATTCAATAATAACATCTTCAGACGGAATTTCATTGAAGATTATAATATTCTCCCCAGACATGCTAGACGCTAATATATTATTGTTCTCAAATGGATTATCCGTAAATTTAACCTTTTTTAAGTCTTCATTCACTACAAACCCAAATCCCAAAGAATCATTTTCTCTAACATATGGTAATAATTCTTTATAATTCATAGCATAAGGTAATATTCCTTTAACTGTATATCTAACTCCGAATATTAAATTAGTAAAACTTGTACCACCAAAGTTCCTTATAACTCTAGGAGAAGTATATATTCCTAATTTCGACAGAGTATATCTAAGATTTGGATTTTCAGCAGTATTAAAATCAGAAATACCATTAAACCCAGCAAATGTATCAGTATTCATATAAATATCATTTAGATATTCCACCCTATACAAATCATTTTCAGGTAGTTGTTCATTAGTCATACTAACACTTTGCTTCCAAGCGTTATAATGCTCTTCATTAAATTGTTTCTGTTCATTATTATAAAAGGATAAGAATCCATTTAAAATACATTCTGCAGCAACAAAAAAAGTTAATAAAATATATGCATTCTTATTATCTTTCTTTGTTAATTTATCAAAATACAGAATAGTCAAAACCCAAATCAATGTAATTACAATATTAATTATCAATGATGGCAAAAATGGTTTAAATGTCGCAAAACTAAATCTTAACGGCTGTAAATAAGAAGCAATGGCATTAATCAAAACAAAGCAAATTGAGCCTATAATTAATACAATTTTATTAATTTCTTTGATATATTCAAAGCAAAGGCAAGCAATAATACATACAAAAAACGATACAATAAAAGAAAATCTAAAATACCATCCATCAGGTGCATCAAATGCATGTAAAAACATATAAATAAAAGGAACAAAAAGTCCAAGTGTATAGAAGCATAAAATACTACCATAAATAATTTTAATCTTTTTATTAATTGATTTACATACAAAGAAAGCAGGTATTAACAATAAAGAAAAAATACCGCAATATACATCAGGCAAAACACCTTTTGTGCCAGTATCTTTTCCAACAAAAAATTGTGAAACAAAATCTAGCAAATTTGCTTTTAAATAATAATCAGAAGTAGAATCATTTGCATGATTTTTCATCATAAATACAGCTGCAGGAAGCCAAGCAAAACTTGAAACAAGCACCGCAGTCACACCCGCTAAAGCAAATTTAAAAATAATAACACTAAATTTTTCCTTTTTATTACCAAAAATCAGTAGAAGAATAAAATACAATATTGTTGCTATCCCAACAATATATCCCATATAAAAATTAGTAAAAAATAGGTAACTTAAAGAAATAGTCAACCCAAAAAATTTACCCTCTTCTACCAGTTTATGTACAAACAAAAGCACCAAAGGAAGCATAAACAATGCATCCAGCCAAATAATATTAATAATATTAGAATCTATTTGGAAAGAACACATTGAATACATCAAAGAAAATAACACAGTATAATATTTAGTTATTTTCAAAGCCTTTTCAGCAAACAACTCAAAAGATAATGCAGCAAATCCAGTTTTAACTATAATAACAAAGGCCGTAAACCATGCTGGATCAAGCTTTGGAAAAACAAAAAATATAAAATTAAAAGGATTATAAGCAGAAAAACCATTCATTAAAGATGTATTCATGCCAAACCCATTAGTCCAAGAATAAAATATATTATCCCCTTCTCTTAAATTTCTCATAAATTGAATAATAACAGGAACATAAATCTGAGCATTGTCTCCAATCATTATCATATACTTGCCATTGCTTAGTTGTTGAGAATAAGTAAGAACCAAAAACATCGATAACGAAGATAGTAAGAAAGCAATTATATATTTTTTATTTAAAATCAACTTATTAAAATTTTCCATAATATAGCACCTTTAATCTATTATCTTTATTATTATACATAATTATAATCAAATTCAACAACTATTATTTAACAACAAAAAACCCGCTTTGAATAATCAAAGCGGGTTTCAAAAATCAATTTTTAAAATCAATCTTTAGCATTCTTGTAAGCTGTGTATTCACCAGCCCAGATTGAACAATCCTTACCGTCTGTTGTATCAACTACTGAGAAGCTCTTCTTCTTACCAGACATATCTGAGTTAGTTACCCAAACACATACTGAGCTTGACTCTTTGTCAATAGCGAAGAAGATTTCACCTTTGTTCTTAGCCTGTCTAGCTTCTGATTTAAGTTTAAGCTTCATATCCTTAGGCTCAACACCAAGTGTTGTCTTAACTGAATCATAGAAATCTGGCATTGAAGAATCAATTGTAGAAATGTTTAACTTCTTGTTTTCTGCTGGAAGCTTTGGATCATCCTTTGTTACGATAGCTGGATCCATGTAAGCTGTCTGGATAGCCTGACGTACTGTATCACAAACCTGAACGTCTGCAGATACGTTTGTCTTTTCAATGTACTTGATAAGCTGTGGTGCCATAACACCTACAAGAATTGCCATAATAGCAATAACGATGATAAGTTCTACTAAAGAGAAACCTTTGTTGTTTTTCATTTTCATAATCTCCTTTTAACATTATTTTGTGACGTTTTGTTTCTGTAGTTATAAGTTAACACTTTTTTTATTATTTGTAAACAGAATTTTATATTTTTTTTATAATTCACAATAACTTTGTACATTCTATCAATAGACTGCACTATACTTTTGTGCACTTTTTACAAATCGACATACAGCACTCTTTAAATTCTTCCATCATATTTAATATTTTATTAATTTTTTAGCATTTTGAAGCCATCATTTATATCATTACAGTTCTGATCTAATCATAAATATGTATTAAAACAATAAAATAAAGCCTGGCATCACAAACAATAAAAATCGAGTAGGAGAAATTCCTCTTTGTTGAGGAATTTCGACCTCTCACACCACC
>JAKSUC010000014.1 GCA_024413595.1 Bacteroidales bacterium | reverse complement strand
TTAAAAGATAACTAAAACTCAAATTGATTCAAAAACAACTAATTAAACTTAACTTGAAAATTGATGCAAATAACTTAAAAGATAACTAAAACTCAAATTGATTCAAAAACAACTAATTAAACTTAACTTAAAGTTGGTACAAATGGCTAGATGAAAACGAAAACTCAAAAAAATGAATGACACCAAATTTTAAAATTTAACTCAAAACTAAACAACTTAACAACACTATTAAACTATAAGGCTCATATTTATTTTTTTATTGTTTTAGTAATTACAACCTTATTAAACGAAAAACTCAAAGAGTTCTTGGGAAAAGTCCGGTAGAAAATTCTATCGGATTTTTTTATTTTAGTAATATTTCATATTTTTACAAAAAATATAAAATTATGAATAAAGATCAATTTTTACCTTTTACAGCAATTGCAATAGCCTTGGTTTCTATTGCTTTTGCAATTATTTGCGTTGCAGTTTTTTTAACTCGTGGAAAATCAGCTTTTTTTATCAATAAAAAAATGAAAATTGGTGCATATTTAATTATGCTTACATCATTAGTTTCGTGCAACAATGGTTGCGGCGGATTTGAAACAACATGTTATGATGCAGTAGCTACAAGTCAATTAAGAATTGAAGATGATACTGTTAATCTTTCTAAAACCGATTCAATTAATTGTATTTTAATAAATCCTACTTATGAAAAATTCATTTACAAAATTGTTGACCAAAACGACTCTACAATCTATCAAAATGAATTTTCAATAGACTTAGCAAACGCAAATTTTCAACAAGATATAAAATTATATATTGATAAAAACATTAATTTTGGAGAATATCAATTAATTGTTTGTGACCAAACAGGAAATTACATTCTATCCGAGGACAGATTAATAATAAAAAAATAATCTCTATTATGAACAAAGAACATTTTTTACCATTTATAGCTATTGCTATTGCATTGGTGGGTACTGCTTTTGCAATTGCTAGTATTGCAGTTTTTTTAACTCGTGGAAAATCTAAATTTTGCATCAATAAAAAAATGAAAATTGGTGCATGTTTAATTACGCTTACAACTCTAATGTCTTGCGGTAATGGTGGTAATGTTAATATCAATGGTACTGATCAAGTAACTTGTTACGATGTTGCAAACACTGATCAAATTTCTGTTGTAGATGATACTATTAATATTTCAAAAACAGACACAATTGATTGTTTTTTATATGCCCCTTCTTACGAAAAATATATTTACAAAATTGTTGACAATAACGACTCTATAATTTTTCAAAACGAATTTTCTCCAGAAAATTATAATTCAGAAATCAAATTACACATTGATAAAAATATAAAAACAGGAGAATATGAGTTGCAATTGTGTGATACCACTGGACAAAATACTTTTTCTTCTCAAACAATAACAATCATAAAATAACTATGAACAAAGAACATTTTTTACCTTTTGTAGCTCTTGCTATTGCTTTAGTAGGTATAGCTTTTGCAATTGCAAGTATTGCAGTTTTTTTAAGTCGCGGAAAATCTGCTTATTGCATCAATAAAAAAATGAAAATTGGTGCGTGTTTAATTATGCTTACTTCTTTAATGTCGTGCGGAAATAAACCAAATATTACAGATGATTTTCAAGAAACTTGTTACGAACCTATAGAAACCGATGTTTTTGAAATCGTAAACGACACTATTTCTATTGCAAAAAACGACACTATAAAAATTATTATTTACGAACCAACTCAAAAAGAATATATTTATAAAATTACCAACCAAGAAAACTCGATAATTTTTCAAAATAAAATTTCGTTAACCAACTCTGAACCAAATTACAAAAATGAATTTGATTTATCTTTTGATAAAAAATTAATACCTGGAGAATATAATTTGATTTTAACAAATTCTGATGAAGATAGAATATTTTCAAGCCAATTAATAATTTTTGAAAATTAATCAAAATGAAAGTTCTTTTACCTTTTGTAAGTTACGAAGTTACAATGACTTGTAATTTAAAATGTAGATTTTGTTACAATCATTATAAAAATACAGGAGAAATTCCTAAAAAACCTACTTATCGTCAGATAGACAAAACTTTACGTCAAATTTTTAAAGTTTTTGATATTTCACAAATCACTTTTACAGGAGGCGAACCTTTTACTGCTGAACGTTTTGGTGAATTGGTTTTAACTGCACGTTTAAAAGGAGCTAATGTTGGTATTATATCGAACGGAAATTTTGCTAAAGCAGAAGATTATATTCAAATTGTAAAATTAGGTGTTAAATCTTTTGAATTGCCAATTCATAGTTATAAATCTGAAATTCATGATTTTATGACACGTATTGAAGGTTCTCATCAAAAATCTCTTTCTATAATTTCAGAACTTCAAAAAAATGGAATTACACCAACTGCTGTTGTTGTTTTAACAAAATATAATTGCGAAAATTGTGACGAAACTATCAGATTTATAGCTTCTAAAGGAATTAATCGAATTATGATTAATCGTTATAATATTGGCGGTGAAGGTATTAAAAATCCATCTGAATTGTTACCTACAAAAATTCAACTACAACAAGCATTTAAACAAATTTCAGACGAAGCTCAAAATTTAAAATTAAATATCACATCAAATGTTTGCACCCCAATTTGTGTCTTAAATCCCAAAGATTATTTAGGAATTAGATTTTCGTCATGTTCGTTTGATATTTCAAAACGTCCAATAACAATAGATTATTTAGGAAACGTACGCTTTTGTAATCATTCACCCGAAATTTTAGGTAATATTTTTGAAAATTCTGCAGAAGAAATTATAAAATCTCCACTTGGTAAAAAATGGGCAGAAATTATTCCTGATTATTGTAAAGATTGCAAAGATTATTCAAAATGCAAAGCTGGTTGCCGAGCATCAACACAACAATGCGGACTCCCTCTAAGTGAACCAGATCCAATTGTGAAAATTTATAAAAATACAAACAATGAATAGTTTATAAAGTATAGCCCCAATAATTCTGCCCAAATGTGTGGTATTTTATCTACATTTGGGCAAAATTCTCGAGAATTTTGCCCAAATGTCAGTTTTTTTTACTACATTTGGACAAAATTATTTATGATAAATATGGACTTATTTGTTGGTAGAGATAAGGAAATAAGAGAGTTAGATAGCATTATGTGTTCTAATAGGTCAGAATTCGTAATTATCTATGGACGTCGGCGTGTCGGCAAGACATTTCTAATACAAAATTATTTTCAGAAAAGATTCGCTTTTAGTTTTGTTGGATGGCGAAATCAGCCTTTAAAAAGTCAGTTAGATAGATTTTCCAAATCCATTTCGCAATATTTCAAGTGCAAAAAGGTTAGAATTTTGAGTTCTTGGATTGAAGCCTTTGACTTGCTAGAGGAGTATATAGATTCTATCAACACGTCAGAGAAGAAGGTTATTTTCTTTGACGAAATGCCTTGGATTGATACCAAGCAAAGCGAGTTTGTAGAAGCGTTGGAATATTTCTGGAATTCGTGGGCCAACAACCGCGACGACATCATTTTTGTGGCTTGCGGTTCGGCTACATCGTGGATGGTTGACAAACTTATTGATAATCAAGGAGGACTCCATAATAGAATTACTAGACGAATTTATCTTAGGCCGTTCAATCTTTGTGAGGTAAGGCAATATCTTGCAAATAAGGATTTTGATTGGGATTTTTACCAGATTATCCAATTGTATATGGTTGTTGGCGGAGTGCCATTTTATCTGAGTTTGCTTGACAACAGACTGAGCCTAGAGCAGAATATTGACGCTTTGTTTTTTAGAAGTGGGGGGTTACTACAAGGCGAATTTGATGAGTTGTATAATGCTCTTTTCAGCAAGGCTGATAGTTATATACTTATTGTCAAGGCACTTTCCGACAAGCGTGAAGGATTGTCGCGTTCCGAAATTGAGCAACGTACCAAAATTTCAGGTGGAACTCTTACAAAGATTCTCAAGAACCTTGAGCGCTGTGACTTTATTGTTACGTATTCGCAGTTTAAATGCAAATCGAAATACACCTTGTATCGTCTGAAGGATTTTTTCACGCTTTTTTATTATAAGTTCATCGAGGGCAACAACACAAAGGACGAGAATTTTTGGCAACACGCAAGCCTTACCCATTCTGTTGAGTCTTGGGAAGGTTTCTCATTTGAGTTGGTTTGTTATGTACATTTACAACAAATCAAAAAGGCTTTGGGAATTTCGGGAATTTTCACTGAGACAAGCACTTGGCGTTATATTCCTAACTCATCTGATACCAATAGTAAGGGTTCGCAAGTTGACTTGGTGATTTCGCGTATCGACAAGATAATTCATCTGATTGAGATAAAATTCTCGTCGAAAAAGTTTACCATTACCAAGGATTATTATGACAGGCTGAAGTCAAGAAAGGAATTGTTTGCCGAAGTCAATGATGTAAGCCGTGGTCTCGTGGATACTTTCATTACTCCATACGGGCTGTCGGATGGCAAATACAAGTCTTTGATTCATAGCGAGATTACAGCTGAGTATTTGTTTGAGAAAGAATAGTAGAAATATCTCGCTCCACTTAGTACTCTCTATTCCCAGCGGAACGAAGATTACTTGTCACTCTTTCTTCTATTACACTCGCGACAAAGCATTTGACAATTTTCGGCAATGGTGCGTCCTCCTTGTGACCATGGTGTAATGTGATCGGCTTCCATTTGCTCAATTTCAAAATGCTTTTTGCAAATTTTACAAATACCTTGCTGAATTTCATAAACTTCACGTTTGGTATTTTCATCAAAAGCTCTAATTCCAAGATGTTTTTCGTCGCCATCTAAAACGTAGTAATAAATACCAGACTTTTTTTGAATATCGCTATCTTTCATCAACTTAGAAATTTGATTTTCTAATTTTACGGCATCAAGATTTTGGTCTTTAAATTTATCGTAAAGTAAGCCCCAATCAATACCTTTCATTTCTTTTCGATATTTAGGGAAAATAGCTTTTGCCCAATTGATTACACTTTGAAAATAATTCCACAAAGCTATAGCATTTGCATCATGTTGATGATTAGCCATATAAATTTCTATTCCTATATTTCTAGATATCCAAGATAATGCAATTTCTAAATAATCTTGACGAAGACAAGAACCATTAACATACTTACTAGCAATACCATACGCAGCACAATTACTTTTAGAAAAATAACGTTTTGCATCACTCACCCAAGAACCTGCATAAACAGCATTTCTTAATTCTTGCTCTGTTAATTTTTCACCAGCAATATTTATAGTACGAAACCATTTTAACTTTTCAGAGTCAGTTCCACTACAAATATAAATATGCAATTCATAATTTAGAATTTGTTCTTTTTCATCATTTGTCAAATTATGAAAATAACGCATATCAAAAGCAAAATCACCATTAACAAATTGACAAATAGAAATAGTACGTTGTTGACCATCAATAATTTCGAATGTTCCATCATCACGAGTTGCCCAATACATTACATTAAGAGGAAATCCTTGTTTTAATGTATCAATAACAGCATTTCTCTGTTTTTCGTTATATACAAATTCTCTTTGAAATGGAGGACGAACATCTAGTTTTCCATTATATGCTATTACTCCACTTTCTGCATTATCTTTATATTTTTCTGTTAGTTGTCTAACTGTTATTTTGTTTAATTCTATTTTCATTGGTTATTCTTTTTTAAATTCTTCAATTGGTTCGGCTGCCATTGGAATGGTGGTTTGTTGTTTGCGACGAATGATAATACGAGTAAATTTTTCCTTACCATGCAAAATTGGCTTTGCTAAATCATATTCACTATCACAACCATGATTTAATATTCCAATAATTTCAAATTGCTCTGGATTATACTTATCAAAAAAAGTAATAGGCACCCCCATAAGTCCATCATAATCACATGGGATATTTGTTGTAGGACAACACTCTATTGCGTCAAAATTATCGTACCTTGGATTATCCAATTCATTGTAATTCTTGTATAAAATTAAATTTTCATGACGTTTTTTTATATCCAAATTTGTATACCAACAAATATTCCCAAATTGTTGATACTTAATGCCATCTATTACTTTTATTGATTTTCCATCAGCATTATCAGGAATTCGAAATAACTTTGGATATGTATATCCTGTCCATATTTCATTCTTTTTTACTAATGGAAAAATTTCTTTATAATGAATTGCATTCTGATTACCGATTATCAAAAACTTTTTGTCAAATTCAATCAATTGAGCTACATATTCGCGAAAAAGAGAAAAAGGCGGATTTGTTACTACAATATCTGCTTGTTTAAGTAATTCTATACATTCATAAGAACGGAAATCTCCATCGCCTTTAAATTGATGAATTCCAATTTCTTCTAAATCAGGAACATTTTTTCCATTCTTATCGCCTTCATATATTAAATAAATTGCTTTATTTGATTTATTCATTGAAAATAAATCGCGTTCTTGACTTTTGTAACAAGTTGTTATTAATTTTTTTATACCCAATTTTTCAAAATTATAACTGAAATAATGAAAAAAATTACTTACACGTGGGTCATCACAATTACACAAAACAACTTTTCCTTTAAAATGTTCATTATAGTATTTTAATTCGTTTTCAATATCCTCAAGTCGTGTGTAAAATTCATTGTTTTTTGCTTTAATTGCAGCATTTAAACTTTTATTTCCAGCCATAATTGATAGTTAAATTACGCCTTAACTATCAATCACATACAGATATAAAAAAGGTGCGGACCTTTCTATCGCGTTCACGAGGAGCCTCGGAGAACCCCGCCACCAACAACTAGATTAGCCCACACCATATAGGTGCGAGCATTAACAAATGTTGTCGGTGAATAGTTCTCACAAGACAAAAATCCAGTGAATTAGCGATAATCCGATTTATTCAAAATCAAGAGTTTCCGAGGCTTTTGTTTTGAACGCGAAAAATAGCTAATGCCTTATGTTTTTAATTAATATTTCTATTTTTTATACTTTTGTATCTTCTACAAAGATATAAAATTATTCTTTAATCATCTATTTTTTTTATAAAAATTAATTATTCTCTATACCAATCAGCATACATTGCGTAATTGTCTACAATTCTGTTAATTGTATCTTTTTGCAATTCTGCATCAACGTTTTTAATTTTTTCTGCTGGACAACCAGCATAAACGCTTCCTGGTTCGGTAATTGTACCTTTGGTTACAACAGCTCCCGCCGCAATTATGCAATTTTCTGCAATTACTGCATCGTCCATAACCACGGCTCCCATTCCTATCAAAACATTATCATGAATTGTACAGCCATGAACAATTGCATTATGAGCAATGGAAACATTATTACCTATGTTTAATGGACTTTTTTTGAATGTTGCATGTAAACATGCGCCATCTTGAATGTTAACACGATTGCCTATTTTTATATAGTGAACGTCACCTCGAATTACAGCATTAAACCATACATTGCAATCGTCGCCCATTTCAACATCGCCAATTATTGTGCAATTTTCTGCTAACCAAATATTTTTACCAAATTTTGGAGTTTTTCCTAAAAGTGTTTTTATTAGTGCCATATTTTTTTATTTGAATTATTTACAAAGATAATCATTTTAAAATTAAAATAGAATTCAAATTCGTTACTTTAAAGTATTATCAAGAATGTTTATGTTTGCAACTCACTTTTAAAATAGTTTTTATTTTTAAACAAAATCATTTTTACAAAAAATGGAAGAATTTGAAAATAAACCATTTACAATAAAACAACTAAGCAAATCTGTTTATAATATAGAAGATAGTTTTTCGGCAAAACCATCTGGAAAATATTTTGAACCTAATGGAAAATTGTGTGTAAATAATTGTAGTGACATTTATTTTGTGATTGGAACTCAAAAAGTTGCAATTGTTGATTTATCTAATCCAAATTCGTTTCCAGAAGCCTCAATGATACTTTATCGACTTGCAAAACTTCTTTCTGGTGGTCGAGAAATTTGTATTGTTGTAACACACAATCATTTTGATCATTTAGGTTTGATTTCTCATTTTTTAAAACATGAAGAAATTGAGGCTTATTTGCCAGAAAATGATTTTAATAATTATCAAATTTTTCCACCCAAAAGAACACATTTACTTAAAAATGGAGATGAAATCAATTTGGGAAATATTTCTTTAAAGGCTTTTCAAATTTCAGGTCATACACTTGGTTCTATGATTTATGTGGTTGAAAATGAAAATATTATTATTTCAGGAGACGCTTTTGGAAGTGGCAAAAATTTATGGTTGTTTTATCCTGAAAGTATAAATCATTTTATATCAACAACTAAAGATTTTTTGAATAAAATAGATAACAAAGAGATAAATATTGATACAGAAAATCTAAATATTTATCCTGGACATAGATGGATGGGGGGATATAACAAAATAGGTTTTGAATATATTAAAAATTTATATGATTTAGCCAATGATATAATAAATCATAAAGTAGAACCAAAAACATATCGTTCTCCAGTAAAATACATAAATACAGAATATTGTGGAAATAATGTCTGCATAGATTGTGGACTTATATAATAAAAAATAATCATGAAATTTATAGTAACAATAAAAGAACATAGAGTATTAGGATATATACTGTCACCATATTTTGTAATTGAGTCACAAAATGGACAATATTATTCAGTAAAAGAGTCGATTGTTCTTGCAAATATAGAAGCATTTCCAACGCGCTATACGCCTGAACAAAAGCAGATTGTAAAACTTGTTGATGAATATTCAGATGCCAAAATAGCAAAAACATTTGGAGGTAGAAAAAAACCTACTCCACAAGATTTTTTTGCTTCTATTGATGAAAAATATGTTGAAGAATATATTCGTCCATCGATTGAAAAAAAAATTATAAAAATATTAGAAATTTGTCGTCAAGCAAAAATCAAAATATTCTTTAAAGATGTGAATATCAATAATGTATTTATTGACGATGAATTAATTTTGTGTTCGCAAACAGCACAAGCCGTTTTTAACTTTGAAAGAACTCAAACCGACACAAGATATTATTTAACAGTTAAATATAAAAACAATGTAATTAGTTTATTAGACAAAAAATTTTATGTACTTTCTAATTCACCTTGTGTTTGCATTATCAACAATAGAATTTATTTTTTTGAAAGCATTGACGCAAAAAAATTAGTTCCATTTACAAGTAAACAATATGTTTCGGTTTTAAAACGAGTTGAACCTCAATATTATGAGAAATTTATAAAAAATGCAATTGCAGGAAATTATATTGTTAAACCATTAGGATTTAAAATTATTTCTGAAAAATCTGAACCACAAGCTATTTTAGTAGTAGAACAAGATTTGTTAGGCGATATTGTTTTTAACCTAAATTTTAGATACAATGGTATTAGTTTTTTGATTAGTAGCACAAATTATATACTAGTTAAATTTTATGAAAACAATGGCGATTATTATTTTACAAAACTAGTTAGAGATATAGAATTTGAACAAGAAACCGAAAATTCAGCATTCAAGATTTTTGGAAGTCGCGTTTCGCCAGGAAGTTATAAAGTTAAAAGCGAAACAAACGATAAAGAAATTCAACGAGCTTTTGCAATTAATTGTTTAAACAACAATAAAGAAAAACTTGCCGAAGCAGGTATAACTATAGAACAAAATCTTTTTGAAAAAGTTTTTTATACAGGCAAAATTTCATTAAAATTCAAAGTTACAAATCACACAGATTGGTTTGATATTTATGCAATTGTAAATCTTGAAGATATTGAAATTCCATTTATTTCACTAAAATATTATATTCTTAACAATATACGCGAATTTACATTGCCCGATGGACGTGTAGTAATTTTACCAGAAGAATGGTTTGAACGATATCGCGAACTTTTTGCGTATGGAAATATCAATAAAGAAGAAAATTTAATTTCTTTAAAAAATTATCAATATTCAACACTTGCAAAACTGCCTCTCGAAAACGAAATTCAACACAATATCGAAAATCTTCAAAATCAATTAGAAAATTTTGAAAATATGAAAATGGTTTTGCCAAATAATGTGAATGCAACTCTTCGTCCATACCAAATTACAGCTTATAATTGGCTAAAAATGATGAGAGATTTTAATTTTGGAGCTTGTTTGGCTGATGATATGGGGTTAGGAAAAACTCTTTGCACTTTGTCGTTGTTGGCAAATAGTTGTACAACAGAAGTTGACAGCAATCAACTAGATTTATTTACATTTTCAAAAAAGAAACCTTCGCTCTTACTTGTTCCTAAATCTTTGATTTATAATTGGATAAACGAAGCAAAAAAATTTGTTCCTCAACTAAAAATTCTTGTTTATTCAGGTACAAATAGAAACGAAATGATAAAACGTTTTCATTTTTTTGACATTGTTATTGCTGGTTATGGAATTTTAAGAAATGATGCAGATGCTTTGGCTAATATAGAATTTAACTATATTATTTTAGATGAAAGTCAAACTATAAAAAACTCAACTTCAAAAACTTATACTGCAATAATGAAGTTAAGATCAAATCATAGAATAACTCTTACGGGAACACCTTTAGAAAATTCACTTACCGATCTTTGGAGTCAAATGAATTTTATAAATCCTGGAATATTAGGAAATCTTGCTTTGTTTAAAAAACGTTTTGTAAATCCAATTGAAAAAAATGCTAATGAAGATGCTTCTGAACGTCTTAAAAAATTAATTTATCCTTTTATTCTACGAAGAACTAAACAACAAGTACTCAAAGATTTACCAGAATTAGTAGAACAAGTTGTATTTTGCGAAATGAGCGAAGAACAACAAGAAATTTATGAACGTGAAAAATCAAAAACTAGAAACAATATTCTCGAACATGTTGAAAATGGCACTTTTGAAAAATCTGCAGTTGACATTCTTCAAGGTTTAATGAAACTACGCCAAATTGCTTGCAATCCACAAATGACAAATGAAGATTATGAATTTTCGAGTGGAAAAACCGAAGAAATTATGAGAACACTTCAAAGTATTGTCTCTCAAGGACACAAAGTTTTAATTTTTTCGTCTTTTGTAAAACATTTAGAAATTATTGCTCACGAAATTCAAGATTGTGGACTAGACTACGCATTACTAACAGGAAATACTCAACGACGCGAAGAAGAGGTTAATAAATTTAATTCTAACAACGATGTTCCAATATTTTTAATTTCAATAAAAGCTGGCGGAACTGGATTAAATTTAACACAAGCCGACTATGTTTTTATAATAGATCCATGGTGGAACCCTGCTGTTGAAGATCAAGCTATTGCGCGTGCTCACCGTATGGGACAAAAAAATAGTGTAATGGTTTATAGATTTATTTCAAAAGATACTGTGGAAGAAAAAATTCTTAAATATCAAGAAAAGAAAGCTGATTTAGCTTCAAATTTTGTTAGTGAAAATGCAGTTTTTAATCCAACTATGAAAGAGCAAGTATTAGAAATATTAGAATAATAAAAAAAAAGTATTGAATAGAAAATAATTATCAAATTAGTTACTTTCTACTCAATACTTTCTACTAAAAAAATTATTCATCAACTTCTTCAGCACTTTCGCCTAAACGTTCATCAAAAATATCAGCTATTTTATTATATTCAGCTTCATCTTCAATAGACTCAAGAATATCGTCTTCGCCTTCTTTTGTTAAACGCATAATTAAGACTTCTACTTCATTATCGCTGTTTTCGTCAATTTCGTCTGGATTTTCATAATATGGCAAAAGAGCGTAATATTCTTTTCCATCTTCTTCAATCATGTCAATTATTTCGAAATCATGGTTTTTACCATTTTCATCTTCAAGACTGATTACTTGAATTTCATCGTTGTTCATTTCTTCGCTCATGATGTTTCTGTTTTAAGTTTTTACCTTTACAAAGAAAATAATAATTATTGAAAAAACGATTAATTTTTTAATGATTTATTTTTTTTTCAGAATTATGTTTAATTATAACATTAGAAATCAAATCTTTACGACCAAAAATAGTTCCATCTTTTGGCAAAGCAATTTTTCCTGTGGTTTCTGTTATTATTAATTGTTGAATAGAAGTTATAAACGTGTTATTACCCTTATTATCAGTTATTTGACGAGTTTCCTCTCCTATACAACTCTGTAAAAACCATTTTTCATCAATTTTAGTATATTTTATACGATACACCATTCTTCTAAAAACCATCTTTATGGTTTCGCCCTTTTTGTTTTTTGCAGAAAGTTCTTTTCCATCAGGCTCAACAACAAATTCAAGTTTTGAAACAGCTTTACTTTGTTTGTCGATAAAAATTGTACCTGAATAATTTATACCTGGAATATTTGCTCTTTTTTCAAAATTTATAACATAACAATATGTTCCGTTTACAGAGTCCATTCCGGCATAATTATAATTGTAATATCTTGTAGCACTTTTACTTAAGAATTCTTTTTGACGATTTACAAAATCTAAATCCATAATTAAATATGGGCCTCCACTAATAATTAATAAAACATCAGGTTGATTTTTTGAAACAAATTTACGTCCTTGTTCTAACGACATTTTATTTTTAGAATAATCTCCTGAATTTTTTAAAATATTAATTACAGCTTCATCTCTTGAAATAAACGAAGAGTCGGTATAATAACTTTCACGATAAAATGCTTTGTAAACATTTTTTTTATGATCAAAATTATTATTAACTTTTGAAATAGACTCTTTTAAAATTTTTTGAATTTCAATAGGATTAACAACAACTTCGTTTAAACCATACGTTTTTTGAACCAAATTAATATCGTGACTTTTTCCATTATTTAAATTACGAATTAGATATTTTTGAGGTTCATAGCCTAAATAAGAAATTACAAGAGTGTCATTTTCAGAATTTTTGTTAACCATCAATTCAAATTTTCCATTTTCATTGCTAATAGTTCCCATAACAGAATTATTAACACTGATAGTTGCAAATGGGAGAACGCATTTAGCCTCTGAGTCTCTGATAGTTCCAAAAATAGAAATCATTTTTGTCTCTTCAGTTTCTATTTCATTTTTTTCAAAAATAACAATATTTCCTCCTATAACAGAATATGTTAGTTTGTCAGATAATATTGAATTCAAAATTTTATCGATTTCACAATTTTGTTGCGAAAAAGAAACTTTTTGATTTTTTAATAATTCGCTATTATATGTAAAATTTACACCTGATTTTAAACTAATTGCGTCTAAAACATCACAAATTTCTTTATCAGAAACCGAAATTGAAACTTTGGTTTGCGTTATTATATTGTCTTGTGCTGACAAAAATTCAACACAAAACAATGATAATAACAAAAAAATAAATTTTCTCATAGTCAAAAATTTTAAGACGTTATTCTAAAATCCAAACACCAGAAACTTTACTCATGTTTGCTTTAATTCCATAAACTGTTGAAATTCCTTTCATTACGTCTTCAATTTTTGCATTTGTATATTTAGAAGTTAGTTTTAAGCTTTTTAATTTTTCATTTTCAATAATAATTTCAGTACCATAAACGTAACTCAATTTTTCAACAACTTTATCAAGCGTACAATCCTTAAAATCAAGTAATTCAGCTTGCCAACCTAAAACATTAGATTTAATTACTGATTTTTGAGGTTTTTTACCATTTTGAGCAGTAGCTTCTTCGTTTTTAGAAATTGTAATATTTCCTTCGTTGTTTTGAAGTGACACACAACCATCTGTTACAGAAATAGTTATTTGATTTTTGTTAGTTGTGTTTAAGTTAAATTCTGTTCCTAATACAGTAATTGTATTTTCTCCTGATTTAATCACAAAAGGTTTGGTTTCAATATGTTTAATATCGAAATATGCTTCTCCTTCAAATTTTACAAGACGTTCTGCACCTTCAAAATTTTCTTGAAATTCTAAAGAAGCTCCTTTGTTTAAACATACAACACTATTGTCTGGCAAAGTAAATGTTTCACAAGCAGTTTGTGCTGTATATCGTTGAATTTGAATTGGATCTTTTGTAAATACAACCAAAATAACAGATACAATTGCAACTGCTGCTACTGCTACAATTGTTTGCCAAAGTTTAATTGTTTTTGGCTTTGTTATAGGTTTTAGTTTAGAGTTGATATTGTTCCACGCTTTTTCTGTGTCAATATTATGAGTATTGCACAAAATTCTATTGAAATCTTTAAGTTGATTGAAATCATCTTCTGAATTTAAATGATTTTTCTCAAATTCAGATAATTCTGACTCTTTCAAATCGCCATTTAGAAACTTAAAAATTTCTCCTTCATATTTATCGTTTTCTTCCATAACAAAAAATATTATAGTGGTTTTTAATTGCGACAATTCTATAAATAAATTCCCCTAAATAAAATTTATTTTTTTTAAAAAAAAAAGAATTGAAACACAAAAATCTGTAATATTCTATTTTTTTTAACCTGTTTTAATTCAAAGAATATAAATAAACTCTTTTATTCTCAATCATAAATAGATAATTCTTTTGTATTGTTAAAATAGATTTTGTAGATTATCAAAACAAACTAATAAAGGGCTATCAAACCGAAAGTTTTATAAAAGGATTGATACACAATTTGATAATAGTACAAATAAAACGTCTACCAGCAAAACCAAAAACAATTTTAGAAGAAATTTTGTCAGTTTTTAAACAAGATAAACCTAAAACAGAAAATAGTAAATAGTTATTAGATATTTTAGACTATGACAATAATTCCAACGAATATAAAACTATAGTAAATTGCTTAATAAAAGCCATTACAAACAAAAATGTACGTAAACGTATGGAATTAGAAGACATTCTTCGTCGTGAAATAGAATTAAATGAAGAAACTAATAAATTAAATTTTTCAGAAGGACTTAAACAAGGTCGTGTAGAAGAACGCGCCAAAGCTCATAAAGAAAAAATTGGAATGGCAAAAAAATGAAATCAAAAGGTTATAATCTTGATGATATTTGTGAATTAACAGGTTTCAATAAAATTTTTGATAAATATTATTAATTTATAATTATAAACATAAAAAAAGCGAGCATTCTAATGAATGCCCGCCAAATTTATGTGTGCTTCATATATGTCTACTAATCTAAACCACCATTTTTAATGTATTCATTTTTTGCACGAATAAGGAATTCTTCATTATTTATGGTGTTTTTCATATTTGAATTTAGCCATTGCATTGCTTCAACAGAATTCATATCTGATAGATAGTTACGCAATTTCCAAATAATATCCATCATACCAGGAATTAACAATTTATCTTCACGACGTGTGCTTGAAGCATTGATATCAACAGCAGGGAATATGCGTTTATTGCTAAGTTTACGATCTAGTTGAAGTTCCATATTTCCAGTTCCTTTAAACTCTTCGAAAATAACTTCATCCATTTTAGAACCAGTATCAATAAGAGCTGTAGCAATAATTGTTAGCGACCCTCCATTTTCGATATTACGAGCTGCACCAAAAAATCTTTTTGGTTTGTGAAGTGCGTTTGCGTCAACACCACCAGAAAGAACTTTTCCTGAAGCTGGAGCAACTGTGTTATAAGCTCTTGCAAGACGGGTTATTGAGTCAAGTAAAATTACAACATCGTGACCACATTCTACCATACGTTTTGCTTTTTCAAGAACTATATTGGCAACTTTAACATGTTTTTCTGCTGGTTCGTCAAATGTTGAAGAAATAACTTCGGCTTTTACGCTTCGAGCCATATCGGTAACTTCTTCGGGACGTTCGTCTATTAATAAAATTATTAAATAAACTTCTGGGTGATTATCTGCAATTGAATTGGCTATGTCTTTTAATAAAACAGTTTTACCTGTTTTTGGTTGCGCAACAATTAATCCACGTTGACCTTTTCCTATTGGAGCAAACATATCTACAATTCTACAAGATAAATTTTTAGAATGTTCACCGCCTGTTAAATTAAATTTTTCGTCAGGGAAAAGTGGTGTTAAATAATCAAATGGAACTCGATCTCTAATAAAATCAGGTGTACGACCATTGATTTCTAACACTTTGATTAATGGAAAATATTTTTCGTTTTCTTTTGGAGGACGAATAGAACCTTTTATTGTATCACCTGTTTTTAAACCAAATAATTTGATTTGAGATTGTGATACATAAATATCGTCAGGAGAATTAAAATAGTTAAAATCAGGACTTCTTAAGAAACCATAACCATCAGGCATAATTTCTAATACACCTGAATTTTCAATCATACCATCAATTTCAAATATTGAAGGTTCTTTCTTTTGATTTTGGTTTTGATTTCTAATTTGTTCAACAGGTTGATTTTCTTGAGGTTTAAAATCATCGTTGAAATTATTATCTTGATTATCAACTTTATTATTTTGTTGAAAATCTTTATATTGATTTTGACTATTTTCGTCTTTATCAATGTCATTTTTTCTATAATCAGTATCATCATCATCGTTTTGAAAATAAAGATCTTCGTCACGATTAATTCTAACACCTTGTTTTTTAGGTCTAAAATTCTGATTATTTTGTTGACTTTGATTATTTTGTTGAAATTGACTATTTTGCTGAATTGGTTGAACCTGTTGAGTTTGATTATTTTGTTGATTTTGCAATTGTTGTTCGTTTTGATAGCTTTGTGTACCATTGCTAAAACTTGACGAAGCAACAGGTTTGCTTTTTAAAATCAATCTATGTCTTTTTTCTCTTGGTTTTTCTGTAACTTCAACATTTTCAATCTGTTCCTTATTTTGAGATATTTTTTCAGGAACGGTCAATTCAGGTTGAATTTGTTCTGGTTCAGGTTTAGGTTCAACATTTTTGTTGATATTTTCTATAATACTATCTTCTGACTTATTTTCATTATTGTCAACACTGCCTTCTTCTGTTGAATTATCAGACTGTTTTTCAATAATTTTAGTAATGAGTTCCTGTTTTTTATAATAGTCTGCTTTAGGAATTTTTAATCCTTTTGCAATTTCTCTTAATTCGGGAACTAATTTTTTGGATAGTTCATTAATGTCGTACATGAATTTATATTAATTTATAAAGTGTTGTAAACAAATATTTAGGATTTTTCTGCAATAAAAATATGTGTAAAATGATTTAAATGAAACTAATTACACGGGAATTTTTATATTTGATAAAATCGTTTGGTTTTTGAAGATGATTTACTTCAATTTATGATGGCTTTGCGCCTAAAATTTTCTGCAATATTAATAATTATTGATTAATTATGCAAATATAAATGTTAAGGTTATGTTTTTTTTCTAAAAAATTAATTTTATTACTTTATTATCAATTTTTTAATTACAATTTTGTCGTCTTCAAATGTTATTTTAGCTAAATAAATTCCAGACTCTAAATTATTTAACGAAATCGAAATATCATCAAATATATCATCAAGATTTGTTTCTGTTTTTATATTTTTGCCTATTAAATTAGATATTTCTATCTTTTTTATTAATGTAGGAGATTTTATATTTACAATATTTCCTTCTACTGGATTTGGATAAATTATTACATCATGATGTACTGTATTTTGATTTTGTACAAAAAAATCTATGGAATTATTTTTTTGCGCCATACAATTTTCTGATGTTGACAAAAATGCAAATAATGATAATATTATTGTTATTATAAACTTCATATCAATAGATTTTGATTTTCCTTGACTCAATTCTCTTTATAAATTTACGTTTTTTTGTAAAAATTAGTTTCGAAATATACCAAATTTTATTTTTTATCGTTACTAATTTTTATTTTATAAATATTATGAAAAGAAATTAGTCTAGTTGCATAGTTTTCAATATTTTATCTAAATCTTCTGGAGTATCAACAGCTAAACCTTCAAATTCTGTTTTGCAAACTTTAATTTTGTAACCGTTTTCAATCCAACGATCTTGTTCTAGTTTTTCGGTTAATTCTAAACTTGATTGTTTTAACAATGTGATTTTTTGAAGAATATCAAATCTATAAGCATAAACTCCAATATGACGATAATATGTGTGATTTTTTACCCATTCTTCTTTGTTTTTTCCTCTTAAAAATGGAATTGGCGAACGACTAAAATATACTGCTTCCATATTATTGTTAAGTATTACTTTAGCAGTATTTTCACTAAAGATTTCGTCACTAGACTTGGCTTGTTTTACTAATGTTGCTATTTCAACAGATTTGTCGTTAAATAAATTTCCAAGTTGAATAAGTTGATTGGGTTGAACAAATGGTTCATCTCCTTGAATATTTATTACTGCGTCAAATGTTTTTCCAGTTTGTTGTGTATACTTGATTGATGCTTCAGCGCATCTGTCTGTTCCACTTTGATGATTTTCTGAAGTCATCACAACTTTTCCACCAAAAGATGTTACTTCGTCAAATATTCTTTGATCATCGGTTGCAACAACAACATCTTCAAAAGCTTTTGATGCTTGAATATAAACTCTATGTATCATTGTTTTGCTTCCAATCATGGCTAATGGTTTGCCTGGAAAACGTGTTGAAGCATATCTTGAAGGTATTATTCCTAAGATTTTCATTTTTTTAAGTTTATTATTTTGAGTGCAAAAATATAAAAAAGTTTAATCTTGATATTTATGTTTTTTATTTTTTTTTGTTTCTCTAAGTTATTGGTTTTAACGATTATATAAAATATTCTTATTTTTTTTCTATAAAAATTGATGTGTGTATCATAAAATTTCGTAATTTGAGTGTCTAAATCAAATACTATTAATGGAAAAAATTAACGACCACGATTTATTGTCAATTGATCAAAATTGGTTCCGTCCAATGTCTGGTAGGATTTTGATATCCGAACCTTTTTCTGGAGCTGAATATTTTGAAAAGGCAGTGGTATATCTTGCTGATTATGGGAAACAAGGTACTGTTGGTTTTATTTTAAACAAACCTATCTTATTAAATGTAAATCCATTATTAAGCGGATTAGCTCAATATCCATGGAATTTATGGTATGGAGGTCCTGTTGGTAATGATAGCATTTATTTTATTCATACAGCTGGTCCTAATATTATTCCTGGTAGTGTTCCTATTGCTGATGGAATTTTTTGGGGAGGAGATTTCGATTTAGTTATCAAAAAAATGGAAAGTGGTGAACTTAGTGAAAAATCTATTCGATTTTTTTTAGGTTATTCTGGTTGGGAAGAAGGTCAACTTGAAAAAGAAATTGAAAAGAAATTTTGGCTTGTGGGTAATCTTGATCCTGCTATTATTATGAACCCAGATGCTGACATTTGGAAAGAAGCTGTAAAAAAAATGGGTGGTCGTTATCATGTTTGGGAAAACCTCCCACCCGACCCTTCTATGAATTAGATGATTACATTATAATTTCTAAATAGTTTTCTGGGGTAACAACTTTAAATTCTTTTACAGAATAGGTTTTGGAAAATATTTCTGGGATTTTTGCTGCTGATTTTTTAGCATTCCATTTTATTTCAAAAGCTTTAAATACACCATCATCTTCTTCTATATAGTCAATTTTTTGTTGAGAAGTTGTACGCCAAAAATATATCTTTGCATAACTTCCTCTATAATGATTAAATTTTACACGTTCACAAATTATAAAATTTTCCCACAGTGCACCCACATCTGTTCTAAGTCCACATGGTGCAAAATTTTGCAATACTGCATTTCTAATTCCATTATCGTAAAAATATATTTTTTTAGTTCTTTTCTCAAATTTCGACTAAATGCAGAAAGTTTAAACACAATAAAACATTGTTCAAGCAAATCAACATACTTTTCTACAGTTTTCGCGTCAGAACCAATAGTTTGCGCTAACTCATTGTAAGAAACTTCACTCCCAACCTGCAACGCCAATGCTATAAGTAATTTTTCTAACAATGCTGGTTTTCGAATATCTTCTAAACTTAACAAATCTTTATAAAGATAACTATTGGCAATATTCATCAAAATTTCTTTTGCATCATCAATATTGTTCAAAACATCTGGATATGAACCATATATTAAACGAGACTCAAGTAATTGTTTTGCTTCAATAAAACCAAATGTATCATATATTTCTTTTTATTATTGTCCGAGAAAACATTTTTTTCGACCAAAAAATAAAAAAATTATAGCTATCTCAGTTAAGAGATAGTCTTTTTTGTAATATTGTCGTTGTTGAGTTTAAGTTATATTCCATATCGATCTATGAAAACGATGTTTTCTTTGTCACCTCCACGATATTTGCTAAAATCTACTTTAACATAATCGGTTTTGGAGGTTTGCACAGCCATAAAATTCGTAATATTTAAAAATTGAGATTGCATGGCTGTGAATGTTTTTTTTTATTTATAATTTTTCGATTTCGGGAATTGATAAGCCTGAATATTTGGTAATTATTTCATATGGCATGCCATCAGATTTCATCTTGCGTGCCATATCAAGTTTTTCTTGATAGGCTTTGGTTTCTGCTTCTGCTCGTCCTTCTGCACGTCCTTCTTCTCGACCTTCTTCTCGACCTCGTTCTTCAGCAGAAAAAATTGTGTTATAGTAATCTCTATAATCTTTCAAACTTTCTTGATAGGCAAGACGTTCTGTTTTGTTGTATTTGCTGATTTCGGCAAGGTTGAATAGTCTTTTAAAAATTGCTTCTCTAAGTGTTTGAGGACGATCCATTAAATGATAAAGGTTTTTTATCGCAAAAAGCCATTTGTCGAGCATGTTATCATCGTCGAGTTCTTCTTCTTGTTTGGTAAATTTTGGTAATTCTATATTAATAAACTCAAGTTTGTCGGAATAAATTTCGTTGGAATATTCGTCGTATCTAAGTCGTGCGTGTGTTACAATTTCGTTATGATTTGGGTTTTCGTCTAGTATAAAGCTAAGAATGCCAACAACATAAACTTTTTTGAGTGAATAATCCCAATTGATATATTTTTCGTCGATTTTTGACAAATAACCTCTTACTCCTTGTTCTTGAATTGGAAAGGCTGAATAATAAATACTTCTATCTACAAAGTTGATTTGTGAAGCTCTTTGCATTTCAACAATGAATTTTTCACCTTTATTGTTTTCGCAATAAACATCGTAGATTGCTTTTCTATCAGACTCAATATTTGGTAATTGCTCTGTATTTAGATGTGTAATATCTTTTATTTCTTCGTCACCTTTTAGTTTGAGTAGTGCATTAAGAAAACTTATCAAAAATTCTTTGTTGGCTGGTGTTCCAAAGAATTTCTTGAATGCAAAATCTGTATAAAAGTTTATGTATCTTTCGAAAAGTCCTTCTGATGGCATTGTTTTATTGCTTTTTTAGGTTTTTAGGCAAAAATATAAATAATTTTATTATTTGCAAACTAATTTAGTTTGTTTGTGTTGTGAAGTTATGAAGTTACCCCCGAAAGTTTTTTGTCCAACTTTCGGGGTTAACTTCAATGTTATAAATATAACTATATCAATATACATCAGATTTAAAATCTACTCATCTCTTAATTTTTTAGGAAGTTTATTAAAAACTTCATTATAAGAATGAGAAACTAATTCAAAAATCATAGTATCGCTAACATCTTGATTAAAATGTACTTGGTTCCAATATTTTTTGTTCCAATGAAAAGCACCTTCTATTGCAGAATAATGTTCACGTAAATCTAGGGCTTTTTCTGGATCACATTTCATTACTGCCATATTATTCTTTTCCATTGAAATTGCCGAAAAAATTTTGTTATGTATACGAAATACTAATAAATCTTCGTCAAATGGAAAATCTTCGGTTACTTTGGGTAATGATAAACAATATTCTCTAAATTTTTCTATATTCATTATTTATAATTTTTTACACCAAATCTTAATGGACAAACAACTCTACATTTATTGCATTCAATAGTGCCAAAACCACGTTTTGTTTGTCCAAAAGAATTTGTTCGACATAATTTTTGATTAACAGATTTATCTTTAATAGCTTGAACAGGACAAGCATCAAGACATTTATGACAATTAGGCAAGCATAAATCTTTACAAATTGGATCAGGTTGTAATTCTAAATTTGTAAAAATTGCTCCTACTGTTAAAAGGTTACCAAATTTTGGATTTACTAAAAGAGAATTTTTACCCATAGAACCTAATCCACAAGCAATTGCAGTGTGTTTCATCGAAATTAATCCACGACCTATAAGATTTTCTTCATCCCAATATTCATATGGTCCGTCACAAGGTATTGGAACACAAACACAATCATATTTTTGTTCTATAAATTTTGCAACTTTACTCTCTATTTTATCAACAACATTGCAAATATCACCATTAAAATGACCATAAATTAACCTTGAAGAAACTTGTGTAAGTCCTTTAGGAATAGCAACACCCAATGAAATAACAGATTTACAATCAGACCAAATATCTAAAGGCGAAAAACCTTTTGGTGCATCACTAAAACGGTCAATAGAACCAATTCCACAAACGTCAGCACCTTCTGACAAAATTAAATTTTTAATAAAATTTTCCATCATCATCTATTTATATAATTCCATAAAATATTTTCCATCAATACGTTTTGTAGCGCAACCTCCAAAAAGAATTTTTCCATCTTTTTCCATAATTTTAACAGTATTAAAAGTAATATTATCGCCACCTTGCTCAAGATTAATAGGTTTTCCATTCTATAAACTATTCTTAATAAAATAGTTAGCAAAAGATGAATTAGAAGAACCTATTGCAGGATTTTCAAGATAACCAAATTTAAATAGACTAAAAAAATTGTTATCATCATCAATTACATCCGTACAAATATATCACATAAAGCCCAATTGAAAATTAACTTTAGATTAAATGAAAGAAATATTATATTAAATATACTAATTTTATATACCAATATTTAAAATTTAAGCACAAAAAAAGACACAAGTAAAAAACTTGTGTCTTTTTTATTATATTAAAAATATGAAATTACTTTGTAGCTTCAACAGCAGCTTGAGCAGCAGCTAATCTTGCAATTGGAACTCTGAAAGGAGAACAACTTGCATAATTCATACCAACTCGAGCACAGAATTTAACAGAATTAGGTTCGCCACCATGTTCACCACAGATACCTGTACGTAAATTTGGACGAACTTTTCTACCTTTTTCTACTGCCATTTCAATAAGTTGTCCAACACCATTTTCATCAAGAACTTGGAATGGGTCAACTTTCAAAATCTTTTTATCAAGATATGTTGGTAAGAATGAAGCAATATCATCACGGCTATAACCAAAAGTCATTTGAGTTAAGTCGTTGGTACCAAATGAGAAATATTGTGCTTCTGTAGCAATACGATTTGCGGTAAGGGCAGCACGAGGAATTTCAATCATTGTTCCAATTTCAAATTCGATTTCAACGCCATATTCAGCAAAAACTTCTTTAGCTGTTTTTTCGATGATTTCCTTTTGTTGTTTAAATTCATATAGAATACCAATAAGAGGAACCATAATTTCTGGTTTAGGATTTTTGCCTTCTTTTTTAAGTTCACAAGCTGCACTTAAAATAGCGCGAGTTTGCATTGCTGTAATTTCTGGGAAAGTGATACCTAAACGACAACCTCTATGACCTAACATTGGATTGTTTTCAGCTAAACTGTTAACACGTTTTTGAATATCTTCGATGCTAACACCCATTTCGTTAGCCATAGTTTGTTGACCTTGAAGATCATGAGGAACAAATTCATGCAAAGGAGGATCTAATAAACGAATATTTACTGGGCAACCGTCCATTGCTTCAAGAATACCTTTGAAGTCTGCTTTTTGATAAGGAAGAAGTTTTGCAAGTGCTTTTTCACGACCTTCTTTTGTGGTAGCCAAAATCATTTCGCGCATTGCAATAATTTTTTGATCTTCAAAGAACATGTGTTCTGTACGAGTTAAACCAATACCTTTTGCACCAAATTCACGAGCAACTTTTGCGTCAAATGGAGTATCAGCATTAGTACGTACTTGAAGAACTGTATATTTATCACAAAGATCCATTAAAGCTTTAAAATCTCCACTTAATTCAGCAGCTTTAGTATCAATTTTACCAGCATAAACTTGACCAGTAGAACCGTTTAATGAAATATAATCGCCTTCTTTATAAACTACGCCTTCAATTTCAACAGTTTTGTTTTTATAGTTAACATTGATAGCACCAGCGCCAGAAACACAACATTTACCCATACCACGAGCCACAACAGCAGCGTGAGAAGTCATACCACCACGAGCGGTTAAAATACCTTCAGCAGCAGACATACCAGCTAAATCTTCAGGAGATGTTTCGATACGAACCATAATAACTTTGTGACCATCATTGTGCCATGATTGAGCATCGTCAGCGTGGAAAACAATTTGACCACAAGCAGCACCAGGACTTGCAGGTAAACCTTGTGTAATAACTTTAGCTTTTTTCAAAGCATCTTTATCAAAAATTGGGTGTAAAAGTTCGTCAAGTTTTTGAGGTTCACAACGCATAATTGCTGTTTTTTCGTCGATTAAACCTTCACGAACTAAATCCATAGCAATTTTAACCATTGCAGTACCTGTACGTTTACCGTTACGAGTTTGTAAAAACCAAAGTTTTCCTTCTTGAACGGTAAATTCCATGTCTTGCATATCATGATAATGGTTTTCAAGTTTTGTTTGAATACCATCAAGTTCTTTATAAATTTCAGGCATTGCTTCTTCCATAGAAGGATATTTTGAAGCACGTTCTTCTTCGCTAATACCTTGAAGTTTAGCCCAACGTCTAGAACCTTCAATAGTAATTTGTTGAGGAGTACGAATACCAGCAACAACGTCTTCACCTTGAGCATTAACTAGATATTCACCATTGAAAAGATTTTCACCAGTTGCAGCGTCACGGCTAAAGCAAACACCAGTAGCAGAAGTTTCGCCCATATTACCAAAAACCATTGCCATTACCGAAACAGCAGTACCCCATTCATCAGGAATACCTTCCATTTTGCGGTATAAAATAGCACGTTCGTTCATCCAACTGCGGAAAACTGCACAAATTGCTCCCCAAAGTTGCTCCATAGGATCGTTTGGAAAATCACTACCAGTTTGAGCTTTGATAGCTTTTTTGAAACGAGCTACTAAATCTTTGAGTTCTTCAACAGAAAGATCTTTGTCTAGTTTTACGCCACGGATACTCTTAACTTCTTCTATAATAGCTTCAAAAGGATCGATATCTTCTTTGTTTACAGGTTTCATACCTAAAACAACATCACCATACATTTGAACAAAACGACGATAAGAGTCATAAACAAAGTGTGGATTGTTTGTTTTTTTAACCATTCCTTCTGCTACTTCATCATTAAGACCAAGATTAAGGATTGTATCCATCATTCCAGGCATACTTGCTCTTGCACCAGAACGAACTGATACTAAACAAGGATTTGTTTTATCGCCAAATTTTGTGTTTGTAAGTTTTTCGATGTGAGCTACAGCTTTTTCAACATCGTCTTTAATTAAGCTAACTACCTGTTCTTTACCTTTTTCGTAATATTCAGTACAAACTTCTGTTGTAATTGTAAATCCAGGAGGAACAGGAACTCCTATTAAATTCATTTCTGCTAAGTTGGCACCTTTGCCACCTAATAATTCTCTCATATCTGCACGGCCTTCTGCTTCTTTGTTGCCGAACAAATAAACGCGCTTTTTATCGCCCATAGATGTTAGAAATTTTTTAAGTTAAATATCAATTGATTTTCCAATAATTTTTTACCAATTATGAAAGTGCAAATATAAAATTTATTTTAATTCTGCGTATCTTTTTTCTTATATATTTTATTTGTTTTTTTATTTTGTTGACATTTTACTATTTGTTTTTTTTTACAAATGTTCTAATATTTTTGAAAAATTATTGATTTTTATTATGTTAGGATGTGAAAATTCTTCTATGTATTCATGTTGCCACATTGTTTTAAATGGAATGTGAATGCCATACCCTCCTATTTCTATTATTGGTAAAATATCCGATTTAAATGAATTTCCTATCATAACCATTTGATTTGGTGATATTTTTAAAGATGAACATAATTCCAAAAATTCTTTCTTACTTTTGTTTGATACAACTATATTTTTATAAAAATAGTTTTTTAATCCTGAACGTTCAAGTTTTTGTTCTTGATCTAATAAATCTCCTTTTGTAAAAACTACCATTTTATACTTTTTGTTTTCATATAGTTTTTGAATTGTTTCTTTTACATTAGGAAGTGGTGTTGATGGTAATTTTAATAAAGATTTTGCCTTTGATAATATATTAAATAAGTGCTGTTGCGAAATTTGATAATTACTTATTTTTAATGCACATTCCATCATTGAAATACAAACTGCTTTGGCTCCATATCCTAACAATTCCATATTTCCAGACTCGGTTTCAAATAATTTTTGTTTTATAAAATTATAATCTCCGTAATTTTTTAATGTTTCACAAAAAAAATTTTCTGCATCATCAAAAAACGTTTGACAATCCCATAATGTATCGTCAGCATCAAAAGCTAATATTTTAATATTCTCCATAATCTTTTTTTTACAAATATAAAAAAAGCATTTTTTTATAAGAATTTTTTCAGAAAATTTATTAAAATCCAACTATAATAATAAACTTTAAAAACACATTATCATGACACCAAATCCTTTATTAGTTGTTGCACTAATATTTTGTGCAATAGTATTCTTTTCAACAATCAAACAAATTAATCAATACGAAAAAGGTATAAAATTTCGTTTTGGAAAATTTGTAAAAATTCTACAACCTGGTTGGAAAATTGTAATTCCAATAATTGAGTCTATCAGAAAAGTAGACGTTAGAACCAAAGCTGTCGACGTTCCATCACAAGAAGCAATCACACGTGATAACGTTTCTGTTCAAATCAATGCAGTTCTATACTACAAGATTTTTGACGCAAGTAAAGCTGTATTAGAAGTTGAAAACTTTATGTATGCAGTAGGACAACTTGCGCAAACAACAATGAGAAATGTTGTTGGTTCTGTAACTCTTGACGAACTTTTGTCAGAAAGAGACAAAATTAGTTCACAAATTTGTGAAATTATTGACCAAGCATCTGATCCTTGGGGTATTTCGGTAGAAAATGTTGAATTAAAAGACGTTGCTTTACCTATGGAAATGAAAAGATCATTGGCTGTGGCTGCTGAAGCAGAACGTGAAAAATCAGCTGTTATTACCAAAGCTCAAGGTGAACTAGAAGCTGCTAATAGTTTAGCAAAAGCTGCTCAAATTATGGCTGAAACTCCTGGCGCTTTACACCTTCGTACTCTTTCTACTTTAAGTGATATTTCTAGTGATCAATCTAATACCGTTATTTTCTGTTTACCTGTTGAAGTTTTAAATGCTCTTCAAAAAGTGGCTCAGAAATAATTATTTAAATATAATCTTATTAAAAAATACGGTTGGCTTTTGGAGTCAACCGTATTTTTTTTATACTTTCAAAAAAAATTAACTAAATTTGCAAAACAAAATTGCGAATTCTTCAATTTTAATTATTGATTGATAAACAAATCGATTAATAAAAAAAATACAACTCACTATATATTACATAATTAAATGGATTTTATTAAAAATTTTTGGAACCATCAAATACCATTTCGAGATATAAATCTATGGTTAGGAGGTGCAATTTATGGAATTGTAGTCTATCTAATATTAGTGATTATGCAACCATTTGGAATTGACCAAAATACTGGAAACATTTATATTTTGATGATACCATATTTTTTTGTAACTTGGATTGGTTGTGTTTTGCCATCATACATTTTACCATTATTTTGCAAAGACTTTTTTTATGCTAAAAAATGGACACGAGGACGTTTTTTTATATATTTGCTAAGTATTGTATCAATTATCAGTTTTGGAAATCTTATTTGTTTTATAATTACACTTAATGCTCCGTTCTCATTTCAAGCTGTTTGGACTGCTATTTGGCAAACTTTTATTATTGCAATTATGATTTTTAGTATAGGTTTGCTATTACCTGAGAAAAAAAACAAAAAAGAAGAGATTATTGAAAATAAAGAAGAAATTATTGAAGAAAAAATCGAGATTTCGCAAATAAAAAATGAAGTTTCTAAAATTAAAGACGATTTTATTATAAAAGGAACTGGTAAAAACGACTCTATTTCTATTAAAATATCTGATTTAATTTATGTTGAATCAGCAAAAAACTATTGTAATATAGTTACTACTGAAAAAAATTTTAATATACGTTCTACAATTTCATCAATTGAAGAACAATTGTCGAATTTTACACAAATAAAACGTTGTCACCGTGCTTATTTAGTTAATACCAACAATATTCTTACAATTGATGGAAATAGTACTTCTGGTTATAAAATTATTATGAAAATTGGAATTAACACAATACCTCTATCTCGACAATATGTAAAAATTTTTCTTGAAAAATAGTAAGTAATTAAAATCTTTTCGATTAAAATTACTTACTTCTCATAACATTTACATAAATCTATAAACTCTAATTATTTGATGATCTTTAGTTTTACTACTTTTAATTACGTCATCTTGTTTTTTATCAATAATTGTTTCTATTATTGAGTCATTAACAACACCGTAAAAATCATATTGAACCATCTGTTTGGTTTTGTCAGGAAAAAGTCCTGGATTTGCAGTTTCGTGTATATATATTCGCGACGAATCTGTAATAACAGAATCAACAACTTCACCTCCCGACAACCAAGGATCAACTTTCATAAATGGCAATTTTACAGTAATTTTAATCCATTGTTCCATATTAATAAAAATTAGCAACATAGCAATTGTCATAAATGTTGCAAAAATATAAGATACGTATTTCATAGTTTAATTAAATTAAAGATTTAAAAATAAGATTAATAGCATCCATCATACTACCACCAATTAGTGTAACCATAAGAGAATATGCAGGATAAAGAAACAATATACGAGCAACAGTAAAACGTTTTCCAATAGGAGTTCCTTTTATGTGATATTGCATAGCTCCTGTTGGACATTCATCAACACAACGTCCACATTTTGCACAATTTATAAGCGGTTTATTATCTTTGCTAATTGCAAGCATTGGACACACATTTTGACATTTTCCACATTTGATACATTTACTTTCATTGTTTACAACATGAAAAATACTAATTTTATTAAACAACGACTCAAATGCTCCCATTGGACAAAATGTTGCACATTGAATTCTCTTTTTAGTTAACAATGGTAATACCACAACCAAGCCCAAAAACATAATTATCATAACTATATTTTTTAAAAGTGTTTCGGTGTCAACAATTTCATCACGTTCTGTTACAAGTTTAAATGGACAAAGCCAAGAACAATATTCAGGCATCATAGTAGATGCCGACCAAAGTGCCATAACTATCAACATTGCAAATGCAAACCATCGATAAGCCAAATTTACACGTTTTATAAATGGTTTGCGTGTTAAACGACTAAAACCATCGTCCCAACCACCATAAAAACATCCCCATGAACAAAATCCGCGTCCCAAAATTATACTAGAACCAAACACTATTACAAGCATCGAAGAAATAGACGCAAATCCTGACTCAATACTTCCTGGAAAAATTATTGTTTGTTTTATTGCCATAGGAATTAAAACCATTGTGGTTACAATATGGCAAAATGGAATTTCACACGACATAACTTCCTCATCAGAATATGTAACAGAACCTCGTAAATCAATTAAATTGTGCATAAATGAAATTGCAAAAAATATTGCCGAAGTAACAAATGCTATTGCACGCCATTTATCAATTGATCCTTTATAAAGCATCATAAAGAAAAAGAATGAATAGAATATCACAGTTGCAACATAACTGATTGTATCTGTCAATTGTCCTGTGAGACCTCTACTTAACATCAACATACAAATTAAAACCATTGGTAATGATAGCAAAATGCTTCTCAATTTATTACCTGTTGAATAAAGATTTGTTTTCATATTTTTTAGAATTTATAGTTAATCAAAATGTTAAAATCGCTTTTATTATAAAAACTACTCCTACAATTATAGAAGAGAATTTTCCAATTGTTTTTAATGCCTCTTTGTCAGCAACGAGCGAAACAAGAGGCAAGGGCAACATATAAACCGATGAACCAATAAAGAAAAAAGCAAATGTGGCTATTGACTCAAACATTGAACTTGAATAAGCAGTAGTTGTTGTTACTGCAATTATTGGAGGACATACATTAAGTGTTGATACAAAACCAAGTACACTAACATAAGCCCATGAAAAATGTTTACGTACCCAAGTTTTAAAACCATTGCCTTTTACACAATAAGAAGGCATTTTGAAAAAAGCGTTGGCAATCATCATAAATCCAACAATCATCATCAAAACAGCTAAAAATTCTTTTGAAATAAATTCATGCTGACACAAAAGACTAATTAAAAATGCTATAATAATATAAGCAATCAATCTTCCACACATAAATTTACCCAAGTAACCATAAGATTTGGTTGTTGTCGATGAATTTTTCATAATTACCGACATAATTAGCGGTCCACAAGATGCGAGGCACGAAGCTCCAACACTCAATCCGATAAATAATCCTTCAAACATTTATTCGTTCTTTAAAAATTTTATGACGCAAAGAAACAGCATCATTTTTTAGAAAAAAAATATATGGGATATTCAACAAAAAAATGCCCTCAAATGGGACAAAATGCAGAATTTGGGACGAACAACGGGGGAATTTTGGGACAAATTTTATAAAAATTATGAGATAAAAAATTTTAACAAACCATAAATTTTGTAGTTAAATATCAATATTTTGGAAAAACTGACAAAATGTTGTATCTCGGCTGTGTAATTAAAAATGATTAATAATTTATATATTAATATTCTTGACAGAGAAGTAAAGTTACCACAATATTACAAAATTGACATTTCTGGAATTAAATAAAAAAAATATCAATTTTTTACTACCTTCTCTCCCACTTTTTTACAAACATGTAAACTTCTTTTACACCATTTTGTAAAAAAAATTTACACATTTACATTTTAAGAAAATATTAAAACTATTGATTAATAATTAATTACATTTTTTGGCACATCGAGTGTTTTTTTTCGAGTGTAAAAAACTTTAAAACATTCATAAAATGAAAAAATTAATTTTAATCAATTTAATCGCTTTAAGTTCAATTGGCTTAAACGCACAAAATTACAATGGAAATATTGTTGACTCAAACAATGAACCTATTCCATACGCAAACGTTGTTTTACAAAGTTTACCAGACTCAAGTTTTGTTTGTGGAACAATCTCTGACGAAAATGGTAATTTTAATGTTAATTGCGATAAACAAGCCGACATTTTAAAAATTTCTTATATCGGCTACAAAACCATTTTCCTAAATCCAAATACTGATAATCTTAACAACATAATTCTTCCTGAAGAAAATACAGAACTAAGCGAAGTGGTAATTAAAGCACAAATGCCAAAAACAAAACTTCAAGGTTCGTCAATGATAACTTCAATTGAAGGAACAGTTTTAGAAAAATCAGGAACTTGTCAAGAAGTATTGTCAAAAGTACCAGGTATTATTAAAGGGAAAGATGGACTAGAAGTGATTGGCAAAGGCTCACCTACATATTATGTAAACGGACGCCAAATTCATGATAACGATGAACTTAAATATATTCTTAGCGACGAAATTGTAAGCATCGAAGTTATATTAAATCCTGGTGCAGAATATCCAGCAAATATTTCTTCAGTAGTAAAAATCAAAACAAAACGTCGTCAAGGAGATGGTTTTGGATTTGATACAGAAATTCATCAAGATCAAGAAATAAATCACGGTTTAAGCAATCCTGGAGGATGTTTTAATTTAAATTATCGACACAACAATTTTGATATTTTTGGTGGTGTTGACGCTTGGACTTGGGATAGTTATCAATATTCTTCGCCAAATCAAACCACATACACTAACAAAATTTATAACCAAGAGTCTAATTGTATTAACGCTTGGAATGGTTACGGTTTTAAATATAAATTTGGTACAAATTATCAAGTAAATCAAAATCATTCATTTGGTTTTCGTGGAGAATACAACGATCAGAAAAAAGATATTTCAGATTTTATATTCAATACACAATTAAAAGTAAACGATATTATTGAAAATCAATTATCAACAAACTCTACCACTCCAACCGATTATTTATACTCATACAATGCAAATGCTTATTACAACGGAACTGTAGGAAAATTAAATATAGATTTAAACGGAAGTATTTATCAATCAAAAACTGAAGATAAAACTGAAGGTACCGAAGTTAGTTCAAATGACAACGAAGATGTAAATTCTTCAACTGACATAAAAAATAGCATATACGCCACAAAATTAGTTCTAAGTTATCCTATTTGGAAAGGACAATTTAAATTTGGAAGCGAATTAACAAAAGTGGATCGATTAAACGAATATATTACATCTGTATCATCAATATCAAATTCAAAATCAGATGTTAACGAAAACACAACAGCAATATTCGCAGAATATGGATTTGGTCTAAATCAATATCTTCAAGGTAGTTTGGGTTTAAGATACGAATATACAAAATATAATTTTGATGATCAATTATTTAGTGATGACACAAAATACAATGATAATAATGTATTCCCATCATTTGCTTTAAGTTCACAAATTGGCAAAATTCAATTGTCATTGTCTTACTCAGCCAAAACACAACGTCCAAGCTATTGGGCTTTAAATGACGCTGTTACATACATTAATCACTATTCTTATCAATCAGGAAATTCAAAACTAAAAAATACAATAAGTCAAGATTTAAGTTTAAATTTACATTATAATGTTTTCAACTTATACGCATCGTATAATGTTCAAAAAAATGCAACCACCCAATGGTCTTTCTTATACGATAATGTAATGAATACCACAGATCATGAAGGAGTTATCTTGTTAAAAAACATAAACTTTGATAAAAATATAAATTCAGGAATAATATATTTATCAGCCAATCCAACCTTTGGATGTTACACACCAAATTGGTCGGCAGGAATTCAAAAACAATGGTTTAAACTTGACGTAGAAGATTATCGCGAAACAAAAGGATATAGAAACGTTGAATTTAACAAACCAATTTTTATTGCAAATTTAAACAATGCTTTAAGATTTAAAGGTTCATGGCAAATTGAAGCTAATTACAGTTTAATTTCAAAAGGAAATACACAAAACTTTTATCTATCAGAAGGTATGAATTCATTAGATTTAGTAGTTCAAAAAAGTTTCTTAAACGACAATTTAACAATACGTTTGTCATGGGCTGACGTAACAGGAAACAAAGTACAAATAATAGATCTTGATTGTGGATATTATCAATTAACACAAAGAACTGAAGATTTTTGCAGTCGTATAAAATTGTCAATTCGATACAAATTCAACACTGCACAATCAAAATATAAAGGAACAGGTGCTGGTGACGACGCTATGAACAGAATGAATAAGTAAAGAAAATTGATACATTAAATTTTGAATAAAAATCAACAGGACAATTTATAATTGTCCTGTTTTTTTATATCTTTACCACTCGAAATACGTATAAAAAAGTCAATAAAAAATTAGCTAATTATAAAACATGGATACAACCAATTTAAAATGTCCGATGTGTGGCACGTCGTTAAAATTCGACGTGGGAAGTGGTATGTTTAAATGTGATTTTTGTGGTTCTTCATTTTCGGATACTGAAATCAACCAAATTACAGAAAAACATTCTGATAGTGACGTTGATATCAATAAATCTGAATATAAAAACTTCGAAAATCAAGAACAAATACCTGAAATAAAACAACAAATTCCTAAATTTAATCAACAAAATTCGCTAGAAGAAAACCCTAATCTTTCGCTTTATCATTGCAAAAATTGTGGAGCAGAAATGGTTACTGATCCAAACACATCTTCCACGTTTTGTGTTTATTGCGGAAGCACTGCAATTTTAAAATCAAGACTTGAAGGAGAATTCCGTCCAAAATACATTATTCCATTTTCAAAAACAAAAGAAGATGCTATAAAAGCCTACAACATAATTAGAAAAGGCAAATTTTTAGCACCAAACGAATTTGGAAAAGAATCTAACATACAAAAAATTACAGGTGTTTACATTCCATTTTGGTTATATTCAGGAAAATCTACAGGACATATAGATTGCAAAACAAAGCAAACAACATCTTGGAGGTCTGGAGATTATATTTATAAAAAAATTGATATTTATAAAGAAGTTCGTGAAGGATATTCTACCTTTGAAAAATTACCAACAGATGCCTCTATAAAATTTGCCGACGATTTAATGGATTCTATCGAACCTTTTGAATTTGATAAATTAAAACCCTTTAATTATTCATATCTTTCAGGATTTTTAGCTGAAAAATATGATGTTAAATCACAACAAGACGAACCTCGCGCAAAATTTCGTATGGAAAATTCTCTAACAAATACTCTTATGCAAACAATCCATTCATCAAATGTTACTTTTGATATTAATAAAAGTTTTAATACAGAATTACAAAACGAGCCAGAATATGCTCTTTTACCAGTATGGATGCTAAACACAATTATTGAAAATAAAACATATACGTTTGCTATGAATGGTCAAACTGGTAAAATTATTGGAGACATTCCTGTTTCGAAAAATAAATGTATTATTTATACTTTAATAATGTTAGCTTGTTGTTTTGGTATTTTAACCCTTATTTACGAATTAATATTTGCAATTTAAAAATAATTATTATGGCAGAAAATAATAGTATAGGTAAAAAAATTGGTTGTGGCTGCCTTTCTTTAATAGGAGCTTTCTTATTATTATGTATTATTGTAGCAATATTCGATGATGAAGAAAACACTTCTCAACAAGACACAAATCAATATCAAACATATAAAAATAGCTATTATCAATATCTTGAAAATTTTGGCAATATGAATGAAAATTCTGATAGCATAAATATTGTTCAAAATCAATTTGTTAATAATAACATAGAAATAGACACATTAGAAAATTTGGTAATAAATCACAACATCGACTCGTCGTTTAATTATATTATTGGACAACGAACCGAAACTGATTTAAAAGTAAATACAAATGTTGTTTCAACAAACAATACTAATTCAATATTAACAACACCTTACGTAGATACAAAATACAAAATTTATGATTTTGCAAATAAATTATCTACTCAACAACGTATTTATTTACAAATGGTTTGCGATACTTTTATTGCAAAAACGAAACTAGATATAGCAGTTGTTATTTTAAACCAAAACTACGAAAAACCTACAACTAACGGTTGGAACAAAACCGAAGCATACATTCAAGATTTTTATGATTATAATAATTTTGGACTTGACGGAGTGATGCTTGCAATAGACATTGCAAACAACAGAAACTCTATTTTCGACGTAGGTATCCCCTATTCTTATGATTTTATGGGAAATAAACTTAATTATTATGGTTCAAATATGCGTCCTTTATTTGATAATCAAAAATATTTTGATGAAATTTATTGGTTTATAAAACAAGTTGAAAATGACTATATTCCACCAATGCCAAATTATTACGAACATATTTTAGCTCAACGAACTAATGATAATTTATATAATCACAAAGATTTTGGATATTATGAAAATTTTGTTCGAGATTTAAAACACGAACCTAAATTTCATATTATGAATACACCATACGTTGACCCAAAAGAAAAAATATATGATTTTGCTAAATTATTTACCGACGAACAAAAAGCTGAACTTAAACAAAAAATCGACTCTTTTATTACAAAAACAAATATTGATTTTGTTTATGTTTCGGTAAACGAACTAAAAACAGAGCCTATCGACAATTTTTCGCCTTTAGAGTCATACGCTATGAACTTTTATGACTACAACGATTTTGGGTTAGACAGTTTACATTCTGGATTCATTTGCATTTTTGATCATTACTCATACAAAATCAAAATTTTAGGAATGGGATTAATGGCAATGTCAGATGTAATGTCAAATACTGATTTATGGAATGTTTATATTGCAAATGATAGATATAAAGAAATAAGTCTAACTATAGAATGTTTATATAATGAAATTAACAATAACATGAATTTAAAAAATAAAAATGAATATAAACATCTATTAAATACAAATCAAATAAGCGAATTAACCATTTCTCCATCAAAAATCGACATAATAGAAATTGCTAATAATAACAAAAAACTAACACCAATAGTTGACACTTCATATAAAATTTATGACTTTGCAAATATTTTAACTGAAGAACAAGAACAAGAAATAGAAAAACGATGCAAAGAATTTATAAACAATTCAGGTATAGATTTAGCAATTGTAACCACAAACGAAAACTATCATTTTAAAAATCAATATGGTAGACAAGCAGAGAATTACATTGCTAATTTTTATAATAATAATAATTTTAAAAAAGATTGTGTAATGGTTTTGCTTGACATTCAAAACGGAAAAACCGTATTAATTGATAGAGGTAGACCATTAAAAGGCAATTTAGTATATGATTTAGAAAACGATTTTACTGAATATTTAGTACTTTTTAAACAAAAGCAATATTACGAAGAAATAATATATTTAATAGAACATATAGATTATCAATGGAAAGATATAATTTCATTCCCATTTTGGAAATTTTTAATAATAAGTTTGATATTTGGATATATTGCAATGAATAACAAACGCAAAGAATACATTTTAGTAAAAAATGCCAACACTGCATTCAATTATCAAAAAAATCATAAACTCACATTAAAAACAACAAATTTACTAAGTAGCAATACAACCAAAACATATAGTCCTCCACATACAAGTTCAAGTGGTGGAGGTGGATATCATTCAAGCTCTGGAAGTTCAGGACGAGGACATTCTGGTGGAAGTTTTTAATTTATAAAATTATAGTGGTAAGTAGAAAACTAATTTATAAAATTCATTTCTACTTACTACATTTTGTTAATGTAAAAAAAAAAGCTAATTTTGTGGCATAAATAATTGAAAATTATGGCAAAGAAAGCTAAATTAGACTTAAGAACAGAAGCATTTCCATTTCAAGGAAAAATAAAACTTAACGAAGCAGGTTTTGGTTTTGTAAATTTCAATAGCATAAGCATTTACGTATCACCGAAACTTTTAAAAGACAAAGGTTTTAACGATTTAGACCTTGTATCAGGAATGTTTGTATCATCATTTGATAAAAAGAAAGAACAAGAAGGATTTAAAGCAACGGAAATAAAAAAAATCGAAACCAATAATTAAAAATCAGAGAATAAAGAACGTAATATTTTTACGTTCTTTATTTTTAAAATTTCCCCTCATCAATCAAAATTTCATTTCAATCTTAGTTTTTTAATATCTAATAGTTGAGTTTTTGGGATTAATAAAAAATATTATAATATTATTGACTTTAATTTTTTTTAATCGTATTTTAGAGGTAAAAATATTAAAGAATATTATTATGACAGAAGACGTAAAAGAAAAGCTTTGGATACAAGACAGAATTAATTACAATCAGCATTGGCACGAAAACAATGTATGGAAATCACAATTACAAAAAGATCTTGATACTTACTTAGCAAAACACAATTTAAAACAAATATTAAATCCTTGTTTGGTTTTACCAAATACTTACCAAGTTTTGTCAAATCCACAAAATGCAGATATCGATAAAATATTTTCTATTATTTTAGATATTTATGAAGAACTTCCATATAGACCAGATATGGCATTTGATTTATGTTGGAGACCTTTTGAAATTTTAATAGGGAAATATTTGAAATCAATTAAATCTGACAATAAATCTACAAATAAAAATATATTAACTATTTCTGAAAAAGTATTTATTCCACTTTATAATAATAATAAACAAATTAAAAATCTAATTAATAGAATTATTGACGAGATGCCTATATCTGCAATTAATTTTTGTTTAAACAAAATTGCAAATAATCCAAATATTACAAGAAATGCCACGCCAGAAGAATTATCTTCAGATTATTCATTAAACGAAGATAATTCACAAGTTTATTTTATCAAAGAACGAATTAAAATAGCCTTAGGCGATACTTTATATAATACTATTGTTAATAAATATTTTAATGAAGAATTTCAAAGAAATTTAAACAATGGAAATGATTGTTTAATTGCGCCTACTATGCACAATGCGGTTCTTGCTTTCAAAAATTACATTTTAAAAGTAGGCAAACAATTTGATGGTATTGAAATTCCTATTGAAAGGAAATTAGCTTTAGTTATTGGTATTTTATATACATCTCGAAATAATAGATTTCATGGAGATAATTTTTCTCATTTTAAGAGCAATAGATCTAAATTAAAAAATTACAAAGAATTTTATTATTTTCTTACAACTAATTTTTTCTTATTATGGACTTTACTTTATAAATACTTAGAAAAAAATAAAATTGAACAATTTATTGATATTAATGAAATTGTAAATTCAATTAATATATCATTTGATAATATGAAAGATTTAGAAAAAACTTAAAAGATTATCAATATAACTAGATAAAATAAGAAACTAAAAAAATCCATCCTATTTTTTAACAATCGGATGGATTTTTAATTTTAATAAAAGAAAGTTTTATAAATTATCTATAATATTTTTCACTAACATTTTGATTTTATCAACCATCATAGTAGAAAGATTAATTTTATTATCTTCCGAAGTAATTGATATAATTTCAAAATAAGAATTAAGAGGATAATCTCCATGAGCAAAATCATTTCTTAAATTTATTAGAGTATCAAAATCAAATATAGATAAATCACTAATATTTTTAATACTTACTAAATATTCTTTAATAAAATCTATTAAATTTTTGAAATTAGAATACTTATTAATTTGAATATCCTCATTCATTTTATTTCTAATAAACTCAATAGAATTTACTTTTTTCTCAAAATCAATAATTGTTTCAAAAGCTTTAATTCTATTACGGTCATATTCTGCAAATTCATCTTGAATTTGTTCTGAGTTAAATTCTGATAAATTTACAAGAGCAAGCATTTTCTGAAGTCTATGATCATTAAGTATAGTAAAGATGCGAGCATAATCTCTAATTACAAAATGCCAATTGATTGTCTTCAACTCTTTGTTAAAATCAGATACTTGAATTGGCAAATCAATAACAGTAGCTAATAAACCAGTCTTTCCATTAGGATTAACGTCCTTAAGTTTATACTCTGCAATATTCACATCATTTTTGCCTGATTTTAAATTTTCAACAATAATATCTTTACTTATTATAAATAATAAAAAGTCTTGAACTGAAATTCTATTTATTGCACTTTCTTGAATTTGATATTCATTATAAAGTTTCTTTAAATCTTTAATTTCTGTAATTTCATCAAAATCACTATCTCGATTTCTATTTTTTATATATTTTTGTAATTCTACATCAAAAAGTTTTATTGTTTTATTTGATTCATCTTTAAAATGAAATTCATTTTTTGTTCTATATATTATTTCACTTTCTTGACCATTATTACAATTTACTTTATCAAGTTTTGTAAAAACAGGATATGTTCGGGGAAATTTATAAAAACATTGTGGTGCATCATCCATTTCTTGAATATAACATTCTAATAAACATGTTATATTTACATGCTCTTTTCCTACAAGTTTACTTTTTATATTAGGGAAAGTAGATTCTAATTTTTTTCTTATTTCTTTACAAAAAATTCCATTTGGTAAAGTAGTAGTTTTCTTATAAGATTCTGCAACTTCTTTAATATCATAATTAGGCATCCATTTCTTTTTATTTGGATGTAAAAAATACATATCAGAAAAATCATAACTTAAATCAGTGGCATATTTAGCAACTAAATCTTTTTTCTTAAAAATGTCATTTTTCTTTCCTTTATTAACTAAATCAAAAATTAGATTTTCATCCTTAGAAAAAACTTCTTTTCTCATTTTAGATGACAAACCATTTGCTTTAGTCATAATAGATTCAATAACAGAATTTAGATTATTTGACTTAGGTATATTTTTACTTTTCTTATCAATTAAATAAGTTTGTTTAGCATGCAAATATTTACTATAAAATTGAACCACATTCTGAGGTTTTGCATCTTCTGAACTTATTATTTTATCAATAAAAGGATGTTCTGCAGATTCTCCTTTTAACATTTTAAGGTTATTAAATATTATAACAAGATTATCATAATCATTTTCTGTTGAAAAAGTTGCCAACTTGGCTTGCAACACATTAAAATTAATTCCAGTTGGTTTATCTTGTTTATCTGTAAATTTCTGAAATTTAACAATATCCGTTACAAGAAACTTAGCTAAATTTCCTGGCAAAAACTGTTTAAATTTAGGATTTTTTTCATCTATTTTACTTTCAAACGAATAATCATCAAGGGCTGTAATACGAGATATTGTATCTTCTAATTCATTTGAAATAATATCTTTAGCATACTCTACCAAAGTTTTCCTTTTACTTAGAATTGTTCCTCGTTTTTCAAGAGGATACAAATAATCTTGTATTTTTGTTGGAATATCCTTCCATTTAATTTTATATTTTTCCTCAATATTTTTTTTGTAATCTTCAATATTTTCAAAGTTATCACAAGACAAATTGATATCATTGTTAATTACAGCATCAAAAAATTTATTATAATTCCTTTTGTATTGTTTAATAACATTTTCAGTATCTAAATTTAGATATTTATGAAAAACCATTGCTGGTAAATCATAAAGACTGAGCCAATAGTCAGGACTTTCATTTTTTATCTCCTTAAATTCTTTTCCTATAATATTTGGAATAGAAACATTATTATTATCTAAATCCTTTATTCCAATATGACCATCTTCAACAACATATTGAGTATAAATATCTGTAATCCAAGGATCAAGATTATTTTCAACTTTGTCTTTTTTTTCACTTGTTTTTTCTTCAAACTTATGAATTATTGATTTTCCATCCCAACTTTCATTGCGAAACTTTTCTATCTCATTTATTCTTCCAAATGTTGTTAAATTCTTAGAAATCCATCTTGTACGCAATTGATTATCACAACATTTTTTTATTACTTTTTCTCCAGTTTCATTATTTTTAAAAACATCATGATAAATTCCATAGATAACTTGAAAACGCAATGAATTAAACAATTTCATTTTGTCAATCCATTTCATTGCAAGTATAGGAAATCTATCGGTAGCACGTTTCAACAAAACAGTTTCAGCATTTGGATCAGAATTATCTATTTCTATCAAAGAATTATCTTCTGCCTTATCAAGATTTTTAAATGTTTCCTTGAGTTCTTCTGTAATAAAATCTCCTAAAAGATTACCTCTATTTCTAAGTACATCAACTTTCTTTCTAAATATATCTTGATCTTCGGTTCTCAAACAATCAAACAATTCATTAGGACATTTTATTACCTCATTTAACATATCAAGTCCTAAAATCATCATATTATCATAAGGATTTATATTCTTTTTAGGAAGTCTTATATGAAAACAAGAGTAAATTTCCCTAAGCCACATTTTATACTCTTCTTTTTGAATATTTTGATAAAATGTTTCTTGCATCTGATCAAAAAACTGAGTTGCAAATGATTTTTCTATAAATAAACAAGACATAAATACTACAGCCATTTTAGACATAGTATAATATCCGTTATCTCTATAATAAAAACAATGCGACCATTTAAAATTTGGTTCTTTGATACCATTGGGTTTTCTAAAATCTATTTTTGAAAATTTAGCATCTTTAATAAATTGAAGATTTCTACCATTTTTTTGTTTTCCGTATAGTTTAAATCTCTTTTTTATTACTTCAAGAGCTTTAATAAACACACCATCTAAAGCAATTGCAACTTTATTACTATCTGGTTCTATTTCTTCCAATCTTTCTGATGTTAACTTACAATAATGAGAAGCATTATTTCTGTAAAAATTTAGAACATTTAATACTTGTCTCAATTTTTCAGCCACATTAACAATACTATTTTTCTTTAATAAATCTGTTTCATGTGTCAATACTGCATGAACATCTGTATTTTTATCTTCTGACAGATTGGTTATATAACACAATTTATCATTTTTAGTAAATTTGTAGAAATCTGTCATACTTAACATTGGAACCAAAAAAGGGAATGCTCTAAGAAATTTTATTTTTAGTTTTTCTACTATTTCAGGATTAGTTTCTGTTAGAGGGTCCAAAAAATCTTGAGTAAGAATAACAGCTTTATGACATGAACCTGCATCAAAATCATTTCTTACTATTTTACCATCGTCATTATAATAAAATCTTACGTCTTTATTTATATCACTCAATTTTAATCTATTGATTATATCTTTCAAAACAATATTCGCATTACATTGTGCCATATTCAAGTATGTAGCAAAACATGATTGTAATGTTTCATTCGTTAAATCAAGTCCTTCCATAAATACAATGTTTAATAAAATAAATTAATTATTCGTAAATAATAGAAATGCAAATAACAAAAAAAAAACTACAAAACAAAATCTACTTGATAAAATTTAAGAATTAACTATTTCAGAAATTATTTCATTAAGCCAATGTAATGATTGTTTACGAAACAATGTATATTCAAGGTTATTATTTAATGAGTTCTTCATAAAAAAAGATATTTCTTCTTCAAGACGTTTTATTAAATTTTCACTATCACTTATAATTATACTTTCTATTCTCTTTTTAAATTCATCAATAATTTTTCGACGATTATCTCTAAGATATGTTCTATTAAGATCACAAGTTTCTATTGTGTAGCTTCCTTGTGGTGTTTTTGGAACAACAGAACCATCTTTATGAAAATTTAAATGTAAATCAGGGTTACAACGTTCTGGATTTAACAACAAAGGTTCTTCTTTTTGATCACTTATTAATGATAAAGAATTGTAATTTTCCCAATCTCCATTAAAATCAGAAACAATAGATAAATTTACTCTTGTTCCTTTAATATCAAATTTACTTCCTTTTTTAGAATTACAAGTAGTACAAGACAACAAAAGATTATCCCAACTTAACGCAAAATATGGATAACCTTTATGTTGTTGATGATCTTTATTATGATAACCATTTTTTGGTCTATAATGCTCTACATGATATGCTTCAACCTTTTGCTCACAATATGCGCATTTATGATAATAAATTGACTCTAATTTTTCTTTAATATCCTTTGATTTATACAAAGCATCAGCATCTTCTGAATAAATTCCAGTTTTTGACATTTCAACTCTAACTAAATGTGTTTTTTCAGCCGACTTTGGAATTTTTCCATCTGCAAAATAATATTTTGTAGCTGGTTTCAAAGAATTTGGTATATCATTAAGATCTTTATCTATATGTCGCATAACACAAAATATTAATGTTTTTCTGATAGTATTTTCTGTTTTGCTCTTGCAATAATATCATCAATTTCGGTTGAAGATATATATGTTTTGGTTGAACTATTTGCAATATCTTCTCGTACAAAACGCTCAATTTTTGATATTAAATATGTATCAGAAGTATCAGAATTGTCATTTTCGGTTTGCATTCGTGCATCTTCAAGTCCAAATAAAGGAGATGTTGTTAAAGTATTTATCATCATATCATTAAGATTATTTCTTAGATAAGGTTCTGATACACAAGTACAACCTTTTTCATCTCGATAAGCACGAAATATTATTGCATCTTGTGACGCTCCTTGAATAATATGAGGACTATGAGTTGTCATAATAAATTGAACATTAGGAAACAACAATCTTAAACGTGAAACTATTGTTCGTTGCCAACGTGGATGTAAATGTGCATCTATCTCATCTATCAAAACTACACCTTTTACAGAAAATATTCCATTAGAATTATATTCCATCTTGTATTTATAAAATCGATATAGCAAATCACACACAAAAATTAGAGTTGTTCTATACCCCTCTGATAATTCAGAAAAATTAACTAACGCTCCATTTTCTATATATTTTATCTCATCATCTATCTTTATCTCTACCTTTTTGTCTAACAATTTGTCAAACACATTTTGTAAAGCTATTACGCTATTATTAGAAGCTAAAGTTGAAGATGTTTCATTTTTATTAGCCGACAATTCTCGATAACGAACCTCTTTTATCCATGCAGAAGGATCTACTAATGTAATTTCGGTATCAAACAATGTCATAAATCCTAATTTATCAGCGGTCTCTATTGAACTAATTCGTCCTCGATGAGTTCCATAAGCAAATATTTTTGGTAAAATATTAGGAGAATTTGTTCCATAATGACGCAATTTATCAAAACCATCAAAACTTGAAGAACGTGAATTTTTTAACATATCAATTGCAGAAGAGGCATCTTTTGAAGACGCTTCTTCAATAACACGACCTGCAAATGTTATAAATATAGCATCTAATATTAATGATTTTCCATCACCATTTTCTCCAAGAATATAAATCTCTTTTGACTCTTCAAAATTTAGTTGAATATTTTCTATACAAATAAAATCTGTTATTTCAACATTATATATATAATTTCCTAAATTATTACCTTCTAACCAATTTTGAAATATATCAAAATCTAATCCTAATGCCTTGTTTAATTCTGCTTTTTTACATATTTCATAAAACAATTCATCATTAAATGAATATTTTTCAATATTAAATGTATGTTGAAAACGAAGTATCAATAATTGTTTAAGACTTTTTCCAAAAGTAGAAGAACAAAGAGCATTAGTATAATTTATAGAAAATTCGTCTCTTTGAATAAGAGTAGCACCACTATATTTCAATAATAAAAATAATATATTATCATCTTCATTTATATTACATATTCCCTTACATTTAATTAAATTGCATGAAAGAAAAAAATCAAAAACATCTTTTGAGAAAAAAATGTATGCAACCATAATAAATATTCTCTGAATATTAGGAGATGTCTTTAAAATATCATTGATATAATTTGGTTGTTCTTCTTGCAATGAATTTAAACCCAAAAAACTACATAAAAAATTTTCTATTTTTTCTGTATTGACATTTATTCTACTTTTTAACGGATTAAATTTTATACTATCTAAATAATTATATATATCTTGATCTAATTCCTTATCATAAAATATTTTTGATACTTCTATATTATTCATAATGGTTGCTGTTTATTATTCTTCTGCAAAAATAATCAAATCTCTGCGAAATAACAAACTTATTAAAATATACAAAAAAGCTATTTCGCTTTTTTAATTTCTGTTGTTTCAACCCGACAAATTCGAGCCCTTTACAACTTCATGGGATGGTAGTTCTCCTATTATTCTGTTGTTTCAACCCGACAAATTCGAGCCCTTTACAACCAAACTGTTCATAGTGCCATATATGATATTGTTGTTTCAACCCGACAAATTCGAGCCCTTTACAACTTATTTTTTTCATCAACAGCAGAAGATTTCGTTGTTTCAACCCGACAAATTCGAGCCCTTTACAACTAAATGCTTAAAATTACATTCTAGAGACGTGTTGTTTCAACCCGACAAATTCGAGCCCTTTACAACAAATACATTAATTGTTAAACATAAGTAATTGTTGTTTCAACCCGACAAATTCGAGCCCTTTACAACGAGCTATTGATGTAATACCTCAAAATATTGGTTGTTTCAACCCGACAAATTCGAGCCCTTTACAACTTGGTAATGTAACTAATTATATGAAATCCCGTTGTTTCAACCCGACAAATTCGAGCCCTTTACAACGTTCGGATTTGATTGAATATAATCAAGAAAGTTGTTTCAACCCGACAAATTCGAGCCCTTTACAACAAATATTAATTCCAAATACAAGCGCTACAGTTGTTTCAACCCGACAAATTCGAGCCCTTTACAACTCCATAATAATATCGATTGTATTGATCGAGTTGTTTCAACCCGACAAATTCGAGCCCTTTACAACAAATAGATTTAAATAAAAATCAACAATTTAGTTGTTTCAACCCGACAAATTCGAGCCCTTTACAACGCCATCGGACACCAAGACACCGCAAATGTTGTTGTTTCAACCCGACAAATTCGAGCCCTTTACAACTTAATAAACTCAAATGTCATAATTGTTTTGGTTGTTTCAACCCGACAAATTCGAGCCCTTTACAACGTAAACCTAAAGGCGTATAATTATAATTATGTTGTTTCAACCCGACAAATTCGAGCCCTTTACAACAAGATTGGTGGAGTAACTGTTGGTAAAATTGTTGTTTCAACCCGACAAATTCGAGCCCTTTACAACAAACAATATGATTTAATCGAATACATCAAGTTGTTTCAACCCGACAAATTCGAGCCCTTTACAACGAGGAAAGCGTTGCAATTGCGCGAAATCTAGTTGTTTCAACCCGACAAATTCGAGCCCTTTACAACGTATTCTATGTTAAATATTCATTAATAATGATTTTTGACGATAAAATCATAAAAAAAATGATTGAATATTTAAACATTTCACTCATAAAAGATGATTTTTTTAATCCTAATTGTTAAAATTTACATTTATTAAAATATATTTTACTAGTAAAATACTATTTATAATTGCACAACCATTCCACCACCCACAATTTTTTCACACCATTAATATCGTTAACAAAATCACGATCCATTGTAATTAAAAAACGAGAATAATGGTCGTTCGTTATCGAAAACGGACGAATTTCTCGTTCTAAGGTTTCATTGTTAGCAACCGAATACGAAACTTGATAATATTCAATAATAGAATTTTTACGCGCCACAAAATCAATTTCAGTTCCGTTAATATTACCAATATCAACATGATAACCACGCCGAATAAGTTCCCAATAAACAATATTTTCAAGAGCATGAGTTGGTTCAATTTGACGATAACCAAGCACAAAATTTCTCAACCCCATGTCTGTAACATAATACTTTTGCAAAGTTTTTAAATATTGTTTCCCTTTTAAATCATAACGTTCCACTTTGTTAAAAATAAAAGCATTACAAAAAGCAGTCATATATTTTTCAACCGAGTCTACCGAAACCGATTTACCAGCATTTTTAAGAATTTTGCAAATAGAATTAGCCGAAACAGGTGAACCTATTGCCGACATCAAAGTTTTTAAAATATTTTCAAGCATTGTAAAATCATTAAACGAATTTCGTTTAATAATATCTTTCACCACAACCGTATTATAAATACCTTCAAGATAGTTGTTTATAAAATCATCATCATTAGAATTTGAAATAAATGGAAAACCTCCATATTTCATATATTGAAAAAAAAGTTCTTCTTTAGATTTATTTTCCCAAAGTGTACAATATTCGGCAAACGAAAATGGTAACATTTTTATTTCGACATATCTACCAGAAATTAAAGTAGAAATTTCTGACGACAACAAATAGGCATTAGATCCTGTTAAATATAAGTCAACATCAAAATCAACAGAAAAACTATTAACTGCACGTTCAAAATTTAAAACATTCTGAATTTCATCAATAAACACATAATATTTTTTGTCAGTTGACTTAATTTTTTTCTGTATAAAATTATACAAATCGTGATATTCTCTAATGTTATCAAATTGAGCCGACTCTAAATTAATAAAAATAATTTGACTTTGTTTAACACCATTTTTCAAAAGATAATCTCTATATTGAACAAGCAACGTAGATTTTCCACATCTACGTATTCCACTGATTATCTTAACAATATCCTTATCTTTAAATTTGATAAGTTGATTTAAATATAATTCTCTTAATACCATATCCACTCAAATTTTATTCTCACAAATATACAAAAAGTTTTTCGACTCTAGTCGATAAAATCCAAAAAATTTCAGTTTTTTTCGTCTCCAGTCGATAAAATCTAAAATATTATCAAAGCATTGCCAAAGTTGACCCCACCAATAAAAACAAGATAAATGCAATAATCCAACAACCTATGCCTCTTAAATCAGAAGCTTTAAAAAATCACATTCAAGAAAAGTTGCATACGAAACCATAGCAAATTATATTCAATACATAAAACAAACTTTTCTTGTTCACGGAATTATGCAATATAAAATTGCAAGAAAAGAAGTTACAGACAATATTTTTAAATATTATGTAAACGATTTATCATTTAAAAATTATCTTTACCCAGGCATTGCTTATGGAGTTGGTTATTTATTAGAAAATGCTGTTTTTCTTGAATTAAAACGTTGTAATTTTGAAATTTATGAAGGACGACAAAAAAACAAAGAAATAGATTTTGTTGCTATAAAAGGTGATCGTAAAATTTACATTCAAGTTTGTTATTCTTTAGAAGATGAAAAAACAAAAGAACAAGAATATGCTTCATTATTATCAATTCGTGATAATTATGAAAAATGGATTGTTTCACTTGACGATATTCAATTTCCTATACATGAAGGAATTAAGCATATTCAAGCGTGGAATTTAGAAATGATATTTAATAACTAAAACCATAATTTAAATAAAAAAAATAAAAAAAATTGTAGTTTAATAAAAAAAAATATAATTTTGAAATGTAATATTTAAAATACAACAAGATGAAAAAAGTAATTTTAGGTTTATCACTAACACTTGGCTTATTATCAATAGCATGCAATGCTAAAAGCCAACAATTTCAACAACCCGAACCACCCAAAGAAGTAATAAAAATTTGGGACGGCAAAATTCCAGGTTCAAAACCAAATGCCGAATTAGAAAAAAAAGCTGAAAATCCTGAAAATCAATTTTGGATTACAGCCGTAACAACACCTTCACTAGATTATTATCCAGCCACAAACAACGACAAAAAAACAGCAGTAATTATTTGTCCTGGAGGAAGTTATTGTGGATTAACATATTTATTTGAAGGCACAATGGCAGCTCAATGGTTTAATTCCATTGGAATAACAGCATTTGTTTTGAAATATCGTCTTCCAAAAGATGAAATAATGGAAAATCGTAGCATAGGACCTCTACAGGACGTTCAACAAGCTATCCGTTATGTACGTTCCAAAGCCAAAGAATTTGAAATAGACGAAAACAAAATTGGAATAGTAGGATTTTCAGCAGGCGGACATTTAGCTTCAACAGCATCAACACATTACAACGACAAAGTTTACGACTCTAAACTAAATGTAAGTGCACGTCCTGATTTTACAGTTTTAATTTATCCTGTAATTTCAATGGATCCAGCAATTTCAGAAGCAGGAACACATGATGCTTTAATTGGAAAAGATGCAAATCAAGAACTTACCGACCGTTTTTCAAACGAAAAACAAGTAACCAAAGATACACCACCAGCATTTTTGGCTCACGCACTCAACGATAAATTAGTAACTTACAAAAATAGTTCATTATATGTTGATGCTTTAAGAGCAAATGATGTAGAATGTGAATTACATTTATATTCAAGAGGAGATCACGGATTGGGAGCAAAAAATCCAATTGAAACACAAGCATTTTGGCACGAAGACTGCGAACGTTGGTTAAGAATGAAAGAGTTGGTAAAATAAAATTGAGAGAAATCTCGAATAAATATTATAAAAAAGTGGATAAAAAATTATCCACTTTTTTTATACTCAAAAGTTTTTTTTCTTTGGATTTTAGCAAAAAAATAACGTTTTTTTCTTTGGATTTTAGCAAAAAATAAAGATTTTTTTCTTTGGATTTTAGCAAAAAATATTTATATTTGCATTGTTATCAAACAACATATAAATATGGATAAATATTTAAATAGAATTATTGATAAAGAGCTAATAAAATGGAAAAATTCAGAAAATCATAAACCATTATTATTAAGAGGCGCTCGTCAAGTTGGAAAATCATCTGCGATTAGAAATCTTGGCAAAAAATTTAAATATTTTCTTGAAATAAATTTTGAATTAGATGAAAAAATAGGACAAATATTTGAAAATGACCTTGATACAAGCAGAATAATTTCAAAATTATCTACATATTACAAAATACCAATCAAAGAAAACGAAACATTATTATTTTTTGATGAAATACAAATATGTCCACGAGCAATTCAAAGTTTAAGATTTTTTTATGAAAAAAATCCTAAATTACATGTTATAGCAGCAGGATCATTATTAGAATTTGCATTAAAAGATTTAACAACATTTGGTGTAGGAAGAATACATTCAATTTTTATGTATCCGATGACATTCGATGAATTTCTTTTAGCTCAAAACGAAAAAGGTTTAATAGATGAAAAGCAAAATGCCAATCCAGAAAATCCGTTATTAGATATTTTTCATAACAAATTAGTTGATTACTTTAGAACATATTTAATAATTGGAGGAATGCCTGAAGCTGTTAAAGTTTGGTCTCAAACCCACAATTATTTAAAATGTGAAACTATTTTAGATGATATTGCAACAACCTACGAAGATGACTTTGTAAAATATTCAAAAAAAATAAACACATCACTTCTAAGACTCACACTATCAAGTGTAATAAGTCAAGTAGGGAAAAAATTTGTTTATAGTCAAGTTTCATCAGGAATAAGAAGCGCACAAATAAAAGAATGTCTCGAAATGTTAAGACTTGCAGGACTAATTTATCCTGTAATACATACTTCTGGCAATGGTTTGCCATTAGGAGCAGAAGCTAACACTGCTTATACAAAATATTTGTTTTTTGATAATGGTTTGATGCTTAGATTTTTAAGCATGGATTATAACAACAATAAAGAAATAACACAACAGATTTTAGTAAGTTCTGCAACAGATTTAGTTAATAAAGGTTCTTTAACAGAAATGGTTGCAGGATTAGAAATTATGCGATATTGGACAAATAATCGACGTCATGATATGTATTTTTGGATGCGTAGTGGAGACACTGCCCTTGCCGAAATTGATTATCTCATTCCATATAAATCAAAAGTAATACCTATTGAAGTAAAAGCAAGCGCTCAAGGGAGTATGAAAAGTTTATTCTCTTTTATGGAAAAACCTTGTCATGAAAAAATTGGAATAAGAACTTCGTTAGAAAATTTTTCAAATTATTATAACAAAGATAAACATGTGTTTATTATTCCACTATATGCAATTTCAAATATAGCCAAAGAAGATTATGAATTAAAATAAAAAACTGCCCGAAAAAAATCGGACAGTTTAAAAATAATTTCAAATTTATATTTATTACATATTTCTACAAACCTTCAATCTCTTCAATTTTACAATTATTAAAAACAGCTTTTCCTTTGCTTTCGTCTTTAAATGGAGTTGATGTTTGTATCAAACAATCAGTAAAAGTAGATTTTTCTTTTATAGAAAAACCTGAATTTGAGGAATTACATACAATACAACATTTTTCGAAAGAAACTGGATTTATAACATTCACCAAATTTATTGGATTTCCACAATCATGAAAATCACAATTTACAAACGAAATATTTTTAGGTCTTTTAATAAAAACACCATGTTGTAAAATATTGCAAAATTCAGTATTATATACATTACAAATATCATCACCAGTAAAACTTATACCATAATCACCATTATAAATTTTACATCTATCAATAGTAACATTTTTAGTATTATCAAAATAAATAGAAGCGCCACTACCCTTTTTAGGCATAACCTTTTGACCAATTTCAAGATTTCTCAATGTAATATTATTACAATCAATAATATCAATACTAGCAAGAGTATTTGGTTTTGTAGCAAAAACAGTTTTATGTTCTCTACCGCCTTCAATAGTAAGATTTTTTACAAATTCTAAAGAAAGATTTTCTCTAATTGTATCATCAAAATCAATAATAATTTTAGTATTATTATTATAAACTGATTTAAAAAATTCTTTTGGAGAATGCACAATCACTTCTTTAAGATTATGAGATTTTGTATTTGAAACATCAATTGGCGTAGATTGACAACCAAAAGAAGGAGCAGGAGTTTCTTCTAATTTACTACTACTCAAAGTTTTATCATTTTCCAAAGAAACACTATCAACAATATTAGTTTTAGCAAAAGAGCTATCAACAATATTAGTATCAATAGCTTGCTTATTTTCTGCTTTATTGTTGTTTCCACCACAAGATGTCAACAACCCAACAGAAATAGTTAAAATAAGAATGTTTGTAATTTTCATTTTTAAAACGTGTTTATGATTAATAATTTTTTTTATACAAATAAAAATAATTAAGTTCTAATTATATAGACAAATATATTAAATTAATATTATGTAATATAGGAATAAAAAAAAAGTGCAATCCAAAAAATGAATTGCACTTTTTTTATAATAAAGTTTATAGATTACGGAACTAAAATATCGCCAAGCGAAGAAGCTTCATTATCAGTTTCATCTAATTTAAAACGCATAAATTCACCTTTTTCACTTGTATAAGGTTTCCAATCACCATCGTTTTCGCCATTAGGATTGCTATATTTAGCAAAATTAGACCATGCAGTCAACATTTTTTCCGACAAATCCCAATCACCTTTTGTCCAAGGTCTCCAACAATGTTTCAAAGATTTAAAAACAAACCACAAATCAGAAGAGTGGAAAGCTCCTTTCAAATAATCTTCTGGATGACTTCCATCATCAGGCAATGGACGTGCAAATTGATATGCCCATGCTTTACCTCCAAATTCTTGACGATTTAAACAAAAATCTTTGATTTGTTCTCCCATATTTCCAGGATCATTAAGAGTACAACCAATCATGTATGGAACTTGTGCAAGTGTATTATCAAGACAAGCATCATCAAAAGATTTTTCTAAAACATAACCATCAATATATGGCGAAATTGGAGCTGCTGTTAAACAACTACGTTTTCCTGTAACATTCTGATAAACAGTTCCAAGAGAATAAATTACTTCTGTTGAAGCATTTCGCAATTGTTCTAGAGTTTTAAGATTTGCCCAATCAGCCACTTCTTTAATAGATTGTTCAGCTTCTGCCAAAGTTAATTGAGCTTGCATTGGAAAACCTGGCATTTGATTATTAGCCACTTCTTCAGCTGGGCGAGGTTTCACTAAACCACTTCCACTCATAATAACAGCCTTATTAAAAAGACCTTTTGTAAGAGGAGAAGCACTTAAAAATTTAACACTACGTCCACCAGCACTTTGTCCAAAAATCATAACATTATCAGGATCACCGCCAAATTGAGCAATATTCTTTTTAACCCATTTCATAGCTTCAATTTGGTCAAGAGTTCCCCAGTTTCCAGTTGCATGTTCAGGATCTTCTGCCGAAAGTTCTGGATGAGCAAAAAATCCAAATGGACCAACTCTATAATTAAACGAAACTAAAACAACGTCTTTTGCAGCCCATTCTTGACCGTCAAATTCAGGTTCAGAACCCCAACCTTCACGCATTCCTCCACCAAAAATCCAAATTGCAACAGGCAATTTTTTTTCAGGTTGAGCAGATGCTTTTGTCCAAACATTTAAATATAGACAATCTTCGCTGTAAGGTGCTTCGTCGCCATATCCCCATTCTGTTGTGTATCCACCAGGATAGTGCGCACCTTGAAATGCAGGATGACCAAATTTGTCACAAACTTTAACACCTTGCCAAGGAATAACAGGTTGTGGTGCACGCCAACGATTTTTACCAATTGGAGGTGCTGCAAATGGAATTCCGCGATATACGGTAACTCCTTCAATATCAGTATTTACGCCTTGAACTTGTCCACCTTCGATAGTTAAAATTGGATTTGATTTTTCACTAACTTTTGTGGCACAAGATGTTAGCATCATAACACTGATTGCTAATAAAAAAAACTTTTTCATATCTTGTTAATTATAAGTGTATTTACAAAAAATAGTTTAGTAATAAACTATTTCACGAGTTTCAGTCCAACAAAAATCGCCATTTCCCATATTCATTTTGCGTTTTGTCCAATTGCCTTTTGCATCAGTTTCTTCAATAACAAATTTATGAACATAAGGATCATCAGGTGAACCAGTTTCAAATACTTCTGAAATTAGTTCATCATTTTCATTATAAGTTAATTCATATATTAATAATGCTTCCTCGCACAACTCTTCTTTTTTAATAGGAAAACCATTATCATTATATTCAAAAGTATATGAATAATCGCCATTTTGATAACTAAATAACTTATTGTCTTTGCGTTCAGCATTAACATTCTCTGACAAAGAACAACTTACAAGTTTTCCTTCATTGTCAAAATTTAAAGTATAATCAGGAATATATTCATCAGAAAATAAAACTTTTACTTCTTTAACCTTACCTTTTAAGTCAAAAGTTTTACCATCAGCCATAACAAAACCTTCTTTTGTTACAATGTTTTCTGTTTGTTCTGATTTATTATCAGAGTTTTCACTTTGAGTTTTTACACCATTGTTGCAAGAAACCAAAGCGCAACAAGCAATAGCTATAAAAATACGAAAATTCATATCTTGTAAAATTTTAAGTGTTAAATAAAATTATATTAATAATAAACTATTTCACGAGTTTCGATCCAACAAAGTGTACCATCTTCCATATTATAATTACGTTTTGTCCAATTGCCATTAGCATCTGTTGCTACAATAGCATAATTGTGAGTTATAGCGCCATCTTCACCATCATCATAAACATAACCATCATCATAAAATTGAGAAATAAGTTCATTATTTTCATTATAAGTTAATTCATATAACAAAGAACTTTCTTCAGAACTTTCAAAAATTGATTTTGGAAAACCTTTTTCATTATAATCAAATGTATAATTATAAATTCCATTTTGATAGCTAACTAACTTATTATCTTTACGTTCTGCATTGACATTATCAGAAGAAGAACAGTTAACTAGTTTACCTTCTTTATCAAAACTTAAAGTATAATCAGCTATAAAGTCTTGATTAACAGAAAATTTCATTTCCTTAACATTACCTTTCAAATCGAAAGTTTTACCATCTAACATAACAAAACCATCTTTAGCTTCAACAGTTTCTGTTTTTTCTGATTTATTATCAGAATTTTCAGTTTGAGTTTTTCCTCCATTGTTGCATGCAACCAAAGCACTGCAAACCATTGCTAATAAAAATAACTTTTTCATTTTTCTATTAAAATTTATGTTTATTAAATAATCGTGGCAAGATAAAAATATTTTTTTCAGTAATAAAATTTTTTAGAAAAAGTTTATTTTAAGTCCATTTTTCAGATTTTGTACACATTATTATGTGTCGAAAAATGTAAGTGAACGCTATTTTTATGTGTCGAAAAATGTCAAAATATTTGTTTTTATGTGTCGAAAAATGTAAGATAAATTATGGAACGAATTATTATACAACAACTTATTAAATAAAAAAACAATAAAGATAGAAAACCATTAATTTAAAATAAAGCACGTCAAGTTGGAAAAACTTGGCTATTAAAAGAATTTGGCAAAATTTAAACTATAACAAAATAAAAAGGTATATTATCATTATTATTAACAAGCGGTCTATTAATATTTATTTTTATATAAAATAAGCAATAACAACATTGATGAAATAATATATTAATAATTAATCTCTAACAATTTTTAAATTAGAAGGTTGAAATTTAGTATTTTCAGTATAAGTTTCAGGATTAGGAATTATAGAAACAATATATCTTAATTTATCTTCGTCGCACGAAAATTCTTTTCCAGATTTTATACATTCTTCTTCTATATATTCTAAAGCAGACTCAATAAAATCTAATTCAATTTTTGTAACAATTCGCAATTCATTATAATCATCATCAAATTGTCTTTTAGGATCATCAGGCAACAATGTATATAATTCAATATTAGGATCTGAATTAGGGTTTTGCCTAAAAAAAGATTGATATTGTTCATCTGTTAACTCGTGAAATTCAGTTAGTTTTGGCAAAAAACCAATATCAAAAAGAGCAACAAGTCCAGGAGCATAACAAATTGCAAATTCTAATTCTTCCATTTTAGTCATAATCAATTATTTTTAAGATTAATAATTCCCAAATATAAAAAAAAAAAAAATCCATTACAAAATTTCTAAAAAATTCTGTAATGGATTTAATTTATAACTATTCAGAAGTTAAACTTCTTACTTCACTTCTTCATAATCAACATCAGTAACATTATCGCCACCGTTGTTGTTATTGTTATTAGTTTGAGAACCAGCTTGTGGACCTTGAGGACCAGGTTGAGGACCTTGAGCTCCAGCGCCAGGTTGACCAGCACCTGCATTATACATTTCTTGACTTGCAGCTTGGAATACAGTGTTCAATTTTGCAGAAGCAGCATCAATTGCAGCTAAATCTTGTTTTTGATGAGCATCTTTTAATTCTTTAAGAGCTTCTTCAATAGGAACTTTCTTTTCAGCAGGAATTTTATCACCATATTCTTTCAATGCTTTTTCTGTTTGGAAAATCAACGAGTCGGCTTGATTAATTTTGTCGATACGTTCTTTTTCTTTCTTATCAGCATCTTCGTTAGCTTTAGCTTCGTTTCTCATGCGTTCAATTTCGTCTTGAGAAAGTCCAGAAGAAGCTTCAATTCTGATATTTTGGCTCTTACCAGTAGCTTTATCTTTAGCAGAAACATTCAAAATACCGTTTGCGTCAATATCGAATGTAACTTCAATTTGAGGAACGCTACGTGGTGCAGGTGGAAGACCATCCAAGTGGAATTTACCTAAAGTTTTGTTATCTTTAGCCATTGAACGTTCACCTTGAAGAACGTGAATTTCAACAGAAGGTTGATTATCAACAGCAGTTGTAAATACTTCAGATTTCTTACAAGGAATTGTAGTGTTACTTTCAATAAGTTTTGTCATAACGCCACCCATAGTTTCAATACCAAGAGAAAGAGGAGTAACATCCAACAAAAGAACGTCTTTAACATCACCAGTTAAAACGCCACCTTGAATAGCAGCACCAACAGCAACAACTTCGTCAGGGTTAACACCTTTAGAAGGTTTTTTACCAAAGAATTGTTCTACAATTTGTTGAACAGCAGGAATACGAGAACTACCACCAACCAAAATTACTTCGTTGATTTCGTTAGCTTGCAAACCAGCATCATTTAAAGCTTTACGACAAGGTTCAATACAAGCCTTAATCAAATCGTCACAAAGTTGTTCAAATTTTGCACGTGTCAATGTCATTACTAAGTGCTTAGGAATACCATTAACAGGCATAATATAAGGCAAATTGATTTCAGTAGAAGAAGAACTTGAAAGTTCAATTTTAGCTTTTTCAGCAGCTTCTTTTAAACGTTGAAGAGCCATAGGATCTTTTCTAAGGTCAACACCGTTTTCTTTTTGGAATTCATCTGCCATCCAATCAATAATTTTGTGGTCAAAGTCATCACCACCTAAGTGAGTATCACCGTTTGTAGCTTTAACTTCAAACACGCCATCACCTAATTCAAGAATTGAAATATCAAATGTACCACCACCAAGGTCAAATACAGCGATTTTCATATCTTTACCACCTTTATCAAGACCGTATGCAAGAGAAGCAGCGGTAGGTTCGTTAAGAATTCTGCGAACTTTTAAACCAGCAATTTCACCAGCTTCTTTGGTTGCTTGACGTTGTGAGTCTGAGAAATAAGCAGGAACTGTGATAACAGCTTCTGTAACTTCTTGACCTAAATAATCTTCAGCGGTTTTTTTCATTTTTTGAAGAACCATTGCTGAAATTTCTTGTGGAGTATATTGACGATCGTTAATTTTTACGCGTGGAGTATTATTGTCACCGCAAACTACTTGATATGGTACACGAGAAATCTCTAAATTTACTCTATCATAAGTTTCACCCATAAATCTCTTTATAGAATAAACAGTTTTGTTTGGGTTTGTTATTGCTTGACGTTTTGCAGGATCTCCTACTTTACGTTCGCCATTATCCAAAAATGCAACAATTGATGGAGTTGTTCTTTTACCTTCGCTATTTGCGATTACAACAGGTTCGTTGCCTTCCATGACTGATACACAAGAGTTTGTTGTACCTAAGTCTATTCCAATTATTTTTGACATATCGTTTTAGTTTTTAATTTTCGTATTTACTTAATTATTTACGTTTGGATATTAATCAAGCATTATGCCGTATTTCTATATTTTTTAGCATAATACTACATTTAACAAATTGGTTTATAGATATTTATAATATTTTGGCACGTTTTTCTGCAACTGACACAACAAGTTTTAATTTTTTTTATTTCAGAAAAAAAGGCAGATTTTTAATCAAAAGATTATTTTAATTATGTCAGTTTAATGACAGTATGACATTTTATGACATTTTTTTATTTTTATATTCTCCTTTTATTAATTTCATAATTTGATTTTTTGAAGAAATTATTGCTTGAGAACAAAGCGACGGTTCCAACATATTTAATATAGTAATAAGTTCAGAAACCAATTCAGGGAAAAATTTACTTTGTTTATAAGCAAGTTTTATCATATTTGATCTTATACCAGGTTCGAATTCAGGAGAAGTAATACCAGATAAACAAAAGTCTAAAAATTCACTATTTATGTTTTCTTCTGTAAAATCTAATTTTAGAAGTATTACCATACAAAGACGAATAATTGCTTTGTTTTTAGTAGATAAAATTCTATTTTCAAGATTATCTTTTTCTTTAAAAAAATGCTCAATATTATTATCAACATGAGTAAAAGCCCAGCAAGCATTTTTAGCTATAAGTATATTATTATCAAATATATAAGAAAATATTTTTTTTGCAAATTCTAAATCATTATTTGCCAAATTTGCAATTTCAGAAATCACTTTAATACCAACATTATGGTTTAATAAATCATCTAAATTTTCCATCATCTATCTTTTTGGCAAATTTAACAAACCAATTATTAATATACAAATATTAGCCTTTTTGTCGAAAATATCTATTATTTCATCTAAAATAAAACCAAACACCTTATTAAAAATCTACTTTTGCCACGGAATGAAAAATGAATGTATTTAAAGATGTTGATAAATATCTTTTCTTTTACCTATGTCTTCATGAAACAGAAATAAAATCTGTAAACCTGAAGACATTTTTAATATAAAGATATTATTATCCTAATTTCTAAAAAAAATATAATTATTAAATTTGAAAGAAAAATACATAATAAATAAAAAAATGGAATTTGAATTAAAAAATTGGGATTTAAAATATGCACAAGATTTGGTCAAAACATTATCAATAAGCGAAATAACAAATAATTTAAGAGATTTACCAAATCCATATACTATAAAAGATGCAGAAGAATTTATTACAGGAATGATATCTGCTAATAAAAATAATGTATTTTCGTACGCAATAATAAATGATAGTCAATTTATTGGCAGTATAGGAGCATTTAGACAAAATAATATTCATTGTTATACAGCAGAAATTGGATATTATTTACATACAGAATATTGGTGCAAAGGTATTATGACGAAAGCAGTAACACAACTTTGTGACAAAATATTTTCAGAAACGGACATAATTAGAATATATGCAACTCCATTTTCATATAATATAGGTTCATGTAGAGTATTAGAAAAAGCAGGATTTAATTTAGAAGGAGTTTTAAGGAAAAATGCTTTCAAAAATGGAAGATTTTTAGATATGAATATATATTCAAAAATTAAGGAATAAAGAAATTAAGTGTAGTATAGTTTTCTTAGGTGAGTTGGCGATAAAACCTCAAAGACTCACCTTTTTTATATTAAAATTAAATATTAGTGTCCGAGAAAACTTATTTTTCGACTCGTAGCTAAAAATAAACTTTATATTTACAGAATTCATTAAAAAAACTCTAAAATGGCTCTACAGATATTTGTAGAGCCTGTAAATTGTGTTTTTTATAATTATCACGGACAGCAATTGTATATTTCTTTAATCCTTATATATTCCAAAATCCTTTACGGATTTTATTTCCTTGAAATTGTTTTTGTATGTTGCATCAGTAATGTTGTTGTGTCCAAGTTCAATTATAAAAGGATATTGTAGTTTATCGAACTCTATATCAATAGTTTGCTTGCCATCTTTCCAAATTTCTGGACTAAAGTATTTATGCTGAGGATTGCTTGTATAGTATCCGCAATCATCAGCATCTATTTGGTTGCAGGCCAAAAGTTTAACAGAAATAGGAACTCCTGTTACATTTTTGATGGTAACCTTAATCTTGTTGCCAATAATACGGCACTGAGTGATGGCAAGGTCTGGGTGTTCGGGTGAATAAAACCATGGTTTGATAAACCAATCCAAGTCGGATCCGTATGCAAACTTTGCCGCATTTATAAAATCCTCTGCCTTTGGATGTTTGCCAGCCCACGCTAAGAAGAAATCATGAATAAGTTTTGTCATCTTATCATTACCCAATACCTCTCTTAGCATATATAGGGTCTCAAATGACTTGTTGTATGTAATTGAATTGTATTCCGAATATTGTGCAAATTTGAAAGACTCAAAGGTGAGTGGTAATTTTGGATATGAATTATTTTCCGCAATATCGCCAGTAGATTCGTCCATAATAAAACATTTATTAATACATTTAGGAATTTCCTTCATATTATCATAATTGTATGCCACGAATGGTAAAAACATGGCAAAACCTTCGTCCATAAATCCTTCTTTAGCTTGATTAAATCCTGCAAGAAATGGCGCATACTCGTGGGCAAGCTCGTGACGGATTACAAATCGACTAGTAGCGTTAGAATTATCTTGAATACCTATATTTATCATTCCAGGAAACTCCATTCCGCCATTGTAACCGCCATTGTCAAAAACAACGAGTTGTGAAAATGGAAATTCGATAGCTGGAGCCATCTCAGAAGCCATCTTGCCAGCCACAATCTCTGCTGACATTTTTACGTGATTACATATTTTTTTATCATTGCTTAATACAATAAAATTAACCTCCTTTGAGCCTGATTTTACAGGAATTTCTGTAGTCTCGATATCCTTGATGGCTGCAAAAGCAAAATCGTAAAAATTATTTGCCACAAAATGATACTTGGTAACGCCATTTGCTAATTCTTGAGAGTCAGTCTTTGCTACCGAAGCCCAAACATTGTATCCATTATCAGCCGTAATTGTAATATCATAATCGGCATCCTCAAAATAGAATTCTTCCATTCCAGAATGATAAACCATGTCCCACCCGTCATCGTCGAAAACTGCTATTTGTGGATACCAATATCCAACAAAATAACCTGTTTCATAGTGGCTTGTACGTGTACTTTTCCCTTTATTTATTTTCAATGTCCAGTATACATCAATATCTACACTATTGCTTGGCATGATAGGATTGGCCAATGGGACAAACATTTTTGTTTTGTCTATTATAAATTTTGTTTCGCTATCATTAACGCATACACCAGAAATTGAATACGAATTGTCTTCTATGGCATTACAATACAGATTGAATACAAGTGAATCTAATTTGCATGGACTGTTGTTGCTGTATACAATATGCTCATGTGCAATAATCTTTGATTCTTGAGTCAATAGATTTGCCTCTATGCTATATTGAGGTTTATTTTGCCAATAGTTAGGACCTGGCATTCCGTTAGGATTTCGATACTGTGCATACAATTGTGTATATAATGTCAGTATCAATATAAGTACGAATATTCGTTTCATTTACAATTGTTTTATATGTTAATTGAGAATGTAAATTTACAAGTTTTTTTAATTGTAAAAAATCTTTTTTTGCGCTAAAAATAAAACGACATCTGAAATACTTTTACAAGTATATTTTAATTTTAGAACTTTTTTTATGTTAAAAAATATCTTCCTTTTTAATAACAAAATATAATCATAAAAGTTCAATATTATTTTATATGTAAATTGCGTATTTTTTGTGTAAAGAGATAGTTAAAATTAACATTAAAAATATAAAAATCAGTAAATTAATATAAAATTAAACCAAAAATACATATTTGTAGCTTAAATCAATTTTTATAAATTTGCCACAAATTAAAAACACAAAGTTATGAGTGGCTTTTTTGGTGCAGTTTCGGAAAACGACTGCGTTTCAGAAGTGTTCTACGGAACCGATTATCATTCACACCTTGGCACAAAACGCGGTGGTATGGCAATCTATTCAAATTCAAAAGGTTATCAACGTGCAATCCACAGCCTTGAAAACAGTTATTTCAGAACAAAATTTGAAAGTGATTCCAATTTATGGAAAGGAAATTCAGGTATAGGTTGCATAAGTGACACAGAACCACAACCTCTTGTAATACATTCTAAAATAGGTAGATTTGCAATTACAACAGTGTCTAAAATCAACAATTTAGACGAAATTGCTCAATACTTTTTAGACAAGGGCGAACACATTGCAGAAACAAGTCAAGGAGGTTATAATCCTACAGAAATTGTAGCAATGTTAATTTGCGAAAAACTAAATTTCAAAGATGGAATTCAAAATGTGTACGATAGAATTAAGGGATCATGTTCAATATTAATATTATACCAAGATTCATTAATAGTTGGACGAGACAAATTAGGTCGCACACCAATTGTAATTGGACACAAAGACGGAGCATTTTGTGCAGTCTCAGAAACTTCATCAATGATTAATTTGGGATACAAAATCTACAAATATGTTGGACCTGGAGAAATTGTTGAAATTAGCAAAGAATATATAAAAACGCTAAAAGAAGAAGAAAAAGAAATGCAAATATGCTCATTCTTATGGGTTTATTATGGCTATCCACCAACCTTCTTTGAAGGTATCAATGTTGACGAAAGTCGCTATAGAAGTGGTGCAGAATTAGCAAAAGACGACATCAACGAAAGCGAAGACGGAAAAATTAAAGCAGATTTCGTTGCAGGTATTCCTGATAGTGGAATTGGACACGCTCTTGGATATAGCAATACTGCACACATTCCTTATATTCGACCATACGCAAAATATACACCAACATGGCCACGTAGTTTTATGCCTCAAAATCAAGAACAACGCGAATTAGTTGCTAAAATGAAATTGTTACCAAATACAGCTTTAATCAAAGATAAAAAAGGTATATTCCTAGACGATAGCATTGTTAGAGGCACACAACTAAAAGATAACGTAAAAGATTTAACCGAAAACGGTATTAAAGAAATTCACATGCGTATTGCATGTCCTCCTTTATTGTTTCCTTGTGAATACCTAAATTTTAGTCGTTCAAGAACAAAATTAGAACTTGCAACTCGCAAAGCTATTAATTATATAAAGGGAAATCTCGAAAACGTTGATTTTAAACAATATGCAAATCCAGAAAGCGAAGAATACAAAGAAATGGTAGAACAAATGCGAAAAGAATTGGGACTTACATCATTAAAATTTCAACATCTTGATGCTTTAGTTCGTTCAATTGGTTTACCAAAAGATCGACTTTGTACACATTGTTTCGACGGTTCTAGTAGAGGATAATGAATTTAAAGAACTAATAAAATGAACCCCCGAAAGTTATTTATTTAACTTTCGGGGGTTATTTTATTTATGATAACTCATTTTTAGTAATGTTTCAAAAAAGTCGTTTTTATTCAACAACACTATTTCTATTTTCAATCATCAAAAAAAATAATTAAATTTGCAAAAACAAATCATTTGATAAAACTATGGAAACAG
>JAKSUC010000139.1 GCA_024413595.1 Bacteroidales bacterium | reverse complement strand
GCGCAACAGGTGGTGATAGAGTTTTATTAAACAATTATCACAGAAAATTAGACTCGTCAGCTAATTTTCAGCTAAACTTTTTGCCCGTAAGTAAACAAGTTTACGGTTTTGATTATTTAGGTTCTGGCAACCATGGAATATTCTCAAATTCAGAATATTATCCAAAATCAGAAAACGGTTACGATTTTCGTTACAAATCAATAGAAACAGGAAAAACAGATTATGTAAAAGTAGATTTTTCGAATTATAACGGCATCAAAGATAGTGTAGTATTCAAAGACCGTTTTGGTGTAAAACTCAAATTATCAAAAGATAACACATTAACTTTTACTGCGAATAACAAACCTGATACAAACTACATTTATGCGTATGATAAAGATGGAGTTAGAATTGGGAAATTATTTGTTTGTACTTACCAAAAACAAACAAAAAACATTGTTTTAGTGCGAGTTAATGGAGCAAAAATTGACAAAACAATAACTGCTGACGGATTAAATAAAATATTTAAACCATCAGTTACAGAATTTACAATTTCGGAAGATAAAATTGAAATACCTGATTTAAAAACCTTTACGCATGGAGGTTCAAATTGGCATTCTGCCTATAATTCTGACCAAAAATTAGTTTTAGAAACCTACGATAAAAATATAAAAGACGACAATTTTTATTTGTTTTTTGTAGACAACGTTTTAGACAAAAAAGACTCGTTAGGAACATCCGTATCTGGTTATATGCCACGCGGTTACAATTGTGGATTTATTTACGAAGGTGGTTCGTTACACACTGTTGCACATGAACTTGGTCACGGAGTTGGAAATCTTGAACACGCATTTTCTGCATCAAATTTTTCTGGAAAAACTCAAAATTTGATGGATTATTCTTATGGAGAAGAGCTTTATCATTTTCAATGGAATGAAATTCAAGATCCAAGTAGAGTTTGGATGAAATGGAGGAAAGACGAGGTAGAGGGGGAGAATGTGGAGGCTAAGGCTGATATTTTAGAATTGGAATTGTTAAGTGATAATAGAATTGATTTGTATGATGATTCTAATTGGACAAATAAATTATCAAAAATTTATACACCCTCAAAAAGTAAAATATCTGTTGCCTTTTTAAAAGGTTCCAGTTTTTCTGTGTGTGTAAAATTTACTCTTCCAGAGAAACTTCAAAAAGATGAAATAATGGTTAAGGGTAAAATGCTATCTCTTTCATCTGACGAATTTTTATTACCTTCTACAGAATGTTCTAAGAAAATAGACGAAAATGGGTTAATATATTATGAATGTACTTTTGATAGTACAAATAAATTTCCAAATACCATATTCTATTATGAGAAATTTCCAATAGAATTATTTTTAGAAGAAGATAAAGATATAAAAATTGCTTCTATAAATTTCCGAGTTATGATAATGAATTCAAATTCGGCTAATAATTATCATAATGATTTTTATTTGACAGAGACAATGGCATATCTATCTTGCAAGAATTTTACAGAATCAACAGAACCATTGAGTGAATCTGATATAATAAATAGAATTTGGAAAGGGTTTACAAAACTAGATGTAAAAAATGTAAAAGGCGAGTCTTTGTATTATTGGAGGAATAATAGTAGTGATAATCTAGAAGCAAATAAATTAAAATATTTATTTAGCGACCATAACGGAACTTGTTTAGCTTGGGCAAAACTATTTGCTTTTACTATTTTATCTCAAGGTATTATTGATGTTAATATTTTTGAGATTAAAGGAATTTATAAAAATCATGATCAAAGTCAAAGTCTTATTACCACTAAAGGTATATTTAATAATGGTAATGATGATAGTTTTGAAAACATCTGTGACGGTATAAAATATGGTTGTAATCAATTATGTACCACTTGCGCTCCAGGTCAAAATAACAATGTACCTATATGTTCTTTCGAGAACCACTTTGTTGTAGTTTGTAAAAATTTGGTTTACGATCCATCTTATGGAACAGGTCCTTTTAATTATTCTAATGATGATTTAGTAGAATCTGAATGGGAGAAAAATTCGATTGGCGGTTTTATTAAAACGAAATCAGATGATAAATTATATATAAAACTTAATAAGTTTGATAAACGAGAAGTTGTATTTAATAAATATTGGTCTAATAAATAAAATATTATGAAAAATAAAGTATTATTATTTATTTTTCTTTTATTACCTATTGTATTAAAAGCTCAAAATACATTGTTTGACTCTTTGTATATGACTAGAATTGATACAATAGTAAAGGGTGAAAAATTTGAAAAACTCCAAATTTGGAAAATTGTAGAAAATCAAAAATATTCAATTTTTGAGCATGTGTTTGTGAAACATCGAAAGATGAAATACCAAAATAATTGTCATTTGGCTCCTAAAATTTGTAAAATTGCATATAATTATTTTGATAGTATTGTTTATTTATTAGAATTCACTAGTCCTAATTTGGTTATTTACAAAGTCAATTTAGAAGGAACTATTAATGATATTGATGACAATCCTTATCCAAATCCTTCAAAAGAATTTGATGATTATGTAGATGAACGTATTTTGCCTAGAAGCAAAGAATTAGATTATAGAATTTATTATAATTATGAAAAATTTAAGGATATTGATTATTGTATTAAAAATAATATCATGACTTTGAAATGTTATGAATATCATCCAGCTATTTTATCTTTCCAATATGATTTTAACACTAAAGAATGGACAATACTCGAAGATCGAAAACTGACGGAAGAAGAAATTTTTGAGTGTGGATTGTATGAAAGTGATAATTAAAATAACTTTAAAAGAGATTTTAAATATTATAATCGTTTTCTATGATTATTTTTGTATTTAGAAAAAATCTCAAAGTTTGTGCGCATTTACTCACTAAATATTACTAATTGCAGCCTAACAGCTTGTTTAACTTGTTCATCGGCGACGAAGTGGGAGATTAATGCATTGCTTTATAAGAAACAAAAATATGCCTTTGATTATCTAGGTTCAAGTGACCATGGAATTTTTTCAACAAATGAATTTTATCCCAAATCTGGAAGTTACGATTTTCGTTACAAATCAATTGAAACTACAAAAACCGACTATGTAAAAGTTGATTTTTCAAATTATAATGGCATCAAAGATAGTGTAATATTTAAAGACCGTTTTGGAATAAAACTCAAATTATCAAAAGATAACATATTAACATTTACAGGTACACAAAAACCTGATACAAATTATATTTATGCGTATGATAAATCAGGACAAAGGATTGGAAAACTCTTTGTTTATACATACAAAAAACAAACTAAAAACGTTGTATTAGTGAGTGTTAACAATGCAAAAATTGACAAATCAATTACTGCCAGCGGTTTAAATAAAATTTTTAAACCAGCTGTTACAGAATTTATAATTTCAGAAGATAAAATTGAAATTCCTGATTTAGAAACCTTTACGCATGGAGGTTCAAATTGGCATTCTGTTTATAATTCTGACCAAAAATTAGTTTTAGAAACTTACGATAAAAATATCAAAGACGACAATTTTTATTTGTTTTTTGTTGATAATGTTTTAGACAAAAAAGACTCATTAGGAACATCCGTATCTGGTTATATGCCAAGAGGTTATAATTGTGGATTTATTTACGAAGGAGGTTCTTTGCATACTGTTGCTCACGAACTTGGTCACGGTGTTGGAAATCTAGAACACGCATTTTCTGCTTCAAATTCTTCTGGAAAAACTCAAAACTTGATGGATTATTCTACTGGTGAAGACCTTTATCATTTTCAATGGAATGAAATTCAAGATCCGAGTAGAGTTTGGATGAAATGGAGTAAGGAGGAAA
>JAKSUC010000138.1 GCA_024413595.1 Bacteroidales bacterium | reverse complement strand
ATTCCAATATGAAATATGTAAATGAGGAGAATAGACTGATTTTCCTCCAGTTCCAGTTCCTCCAACTTTTCCTACAATATCACCTGGAGCTATTATACTACCTAATTTAATTTTTGAACTAAATTCTGACAGGTGTGCAATTAAATAAATATCATTTTTTCTTGATAAGCGTTTAACAATTATTACATTTCCATAATTATTAATTGTCCCAAAACTTAATACTTTGCAATACACTAAAGAATAAATATCAGTACCTTTTGAACCTTGTAAATCTAGTCCTTCATGGAAAAAATAAAATCGAGAATTATAATAGCTTGTAACACCAATATAATCGTCATTAAATATACCTGTTGTATCAGAAAAGGATAATTCATTTTTTTCTGTTGGAACATAGGTTTTAAATGATGTTCCATCATGTAAAGGACTAAAACCGGGGTTATGTGTAACCAAAGTAACGCCACCCGAGGATTGACCAGGTAAATCTACTAAAACTTTATTTACGTATGGATTAAAATCTTGAACAGTCTTTTTTAAATAATATTCAAGAAATTTTATAGGATGAAAATAATAATGTTTTGTTGAAGTAGAGTCAATAAGTTTCTTTTTATTATCTGGGGTAACAAAAAATTGGTTCTCAATATATTTTTTGACATTTGGTAATTCATTTTCTGTAACTCCCCATAAAGAATAATCATCAGTAATGTATTTTTTATAATTACTATCCCAATCAGAAGGTTTTTCCCACATCGATGGTGCTTTAATAATTAATCTTGTTAAATCGTTATATAATGTGCTGTCTTTATAAATACATGAAACATTATTGTGTTTTTTATCGTCTGTAGAAATTAATCCAATTTTAAACAATAAAGATTTTAAATCACATCTATAATCGGATTCGGTACTTGGATTTTCTTCCAGTAATACAAAATTTGGTAAATCTGAAATATTATATCTTTTTGTTTCTTCATTATTTTCAATTTTTTTTGAGCCATCTTTTTCTTCTTCTAATGTTTGTTCATATTCTGAATTACATTCAAAAGAATCAAGAGCATCTTCAGGTAAATAATAAGATTTATCATTTAATGAAAATAATAAATAATTTTTTGAATTTATTTTGACAAAATCAGAATTACTTATAGCTAAAAATTGGCTGGGTCTGGGAATTTTTTCATTTTTATTGACTTGGACAATTTTTTGATTTTTGGATTTATATAGTATTGTATTTTCGGGTAATTCAAAAGGATTTAATATTGAAGCAGTACTTAATTTTGAGAATGAATAGATATAATAATCACTATTTTTTTGTTTATATTTATCTAAGATACAGTTTTCATATTTACCATCCAAATAGTATATTTTTCCTTTTTTAATATTCAAATCTTTATAATTATCATTAAAAATTACAATTTGTGTATTACTTTCAATTGTGTAATTATATTTATCAGGATTCAAATCTATAGGAATTTTTTTGTATAAAATATATTTTAACTTTTCATATTGAGTTTTTAAATCACAATAATATTTAATTACATAAATGGCATTGTTTTGTATCCAGAATTTTGTATCTTTTAATAAAATTTCATCTTTTCTGTCTGGTTTATATAGAAGAGATTTAGATTTTTCAGATAATTCAACCATTTGAATTTCATCATTTTTTTTCTTTATAAATGAAAAGTCATCTAGCGAGGTAAAAAAAGTTTCAATATGCAAATCTAAATTATTATTTCCATCATAAATACCGATTGGTCCAAAATATTCATCATTTTCTGATGAATCTTGATTAATTACAACTTTGTTAAAAGCCGAGTTACGATATGTAGATGTTACTATATCTGTAAAATTTAAGTTATTTTCAACTTCTAAATATGCATAAAAATATCTATCATTTGCGCTACCGCATAAACACAATTTAGTATAATTATTTAAAGTATCATTACCACATTTTATTTTGAGTAAAGCAAAAGTTTGTTTATTTGTTTTTATTATTCGCATAACTTCAGAATTCAAAACTTGAGAATAATTATATAAAGTTATTCCGGTATCTTGCTTAATAAAGGAGTCATGTAATGTTACAAGTTGTTTTGAAGAACAATTAGTTATTTTTTTTGTTTCTAATGAATATACTGCTCTTGTAGAAATAATTTTGTTTACATCTTCATTCCAATCAATATATCCCGAAGTACTTGCTTTAGTTTTTGTTATAAAATATAAATAATAAGTTTTTGAAGATATTGTTAATTCTGTAGCATTCGTACTTTCTAACTTAAATTCATCTCCAGCAAAAAGATAATTATTGTATAATTCAGCAGATGTATATTCAATTTTTTTGTCAGTATTTTTAATATTTTGTGCTTTTTGTATATATTCTGTTCTGGAAAAAGAGGCTTTTAGTTTTTCAGAAATTTCTGAATCTGAAAATTTATATTCTTTTTTCTTTAATTTTGCATTAGTAATAATAACAAGATTTTTTTCATAATTAAAATGATAATCAGAAGTGTGATTAAAATTTATAGTAACTATTTGTTTTAAGTTATTAGAACTGACATTGGTATGTTTTGATGATTTTATTTCATTTAATTTAAAATAAAATTTCTTTTTTTTATTTCCAGTATTATTATAATATACATTAATAACTTTAGAATATGTACTAGAATCTGTGTGAGTTTGTGTAGCTAATATAAACTCAGAATTAGTATATAAATTTGTCTTATCTTTATTTGGACATTGTTGTTTTGTAAATCCTGAAATATTTTTCTTTAAATAAAATTCTGTGTCATCACGATATAACGTGTTACCATTATAAGTTTCACATACTAAATAACATCCATCTCTAAACAGATATCCTTTTTCTGATTTAAATTCCTTATCTGAATAATATGGAATTACTTGTTTATTTTCTTTTTTAATAGCACCTGGATTTATGATCCATTTTTTAAAGAATAAAGGTTGATAAAGTTTATAAGGAGTACCAGAACCTTCATTTTTGTAATAATTAAATTCCTCTTTATTAATCGTTTCTGCATCAGCTAAATTAGTATATAACATATAAAAAGGTATTGCTTTTTCACCAAAATAATGTTTCATTAATACTGTTGTAGTACTATATTTTGGATTTTCATAACAATAATCACTTGTGTTTGTTTTATCTTTTTCATATAAAGGATTATCTGAATATTTATCAGCAATTCTATAAGCTACAACTTCACCAGGAATAATTGCACGTATTAGGTCATTTTTTGAATTTTTTAAATGAATTCCAGTATGCCATACACCATTTTTTTGTAATGGCCAAATACCTTGTGGTGTTTCTTTTTCTTTTTCAAAGAAATTCCAAGTACCACTTATAGAATAATTATCAGTAAAAGGTATGTTTACATTCATAAAATACTCCTAATTTGACCAGAAATCATTATTGATATTACAAATAACAGCATAATTATAAAAAGTAAATAATTCTGCTTTCATTTTTTCATTACGTACAAATCCCAAAATTTCTTTTTCATCTTTTAATTCAAATTTAGTATTTTGTTTTCGTTGATAATCTTTATTAATTGATACTACTATTTCACATTTTCCAGGTATTAAATCTTCTTTGCTAAATTTACCATTTGAATCAGTAGTTGCATCTTCTTCATTTGAATCAATAATTAATTTAAAATTCAAATTATCTAATATTCGATAATTTTTATCTACAAACTGTAAATCTATCTTTCCACTAACTTCCAGTTCCCCACTTTCCGTTTCCTTACACCTAGCTCCAGTTACCTTAAACGTAAACTTTGGTTTTGCATCAAGCTTTATGCCGTTCCAGTGATATACCCAATCTGCTTCTGCTTTTCCACCTTCTACTTTTGCACCTTTTGAATAAATCTGTCTTGAATGTTCGTCGTATACTTCAAAAGTTAATCCCTGTCCAT
>JAKSUC010000137.1 GCA_024413595.1 Bacteroidales bacterium | reverse complement strand
TCTTTTTTGTCTAAAACATTGTCGATAAAAAACAAATAAAAATTATCGTCTTTTATGTTTTTGTCGTAGGCTTCTAAAACTAATTTTTGGTCAGAATTATAAACAGAATGCCAATTTGAACCGCCATGTGTAAAGTTTTTTAAATCAGGAATTTCAATTTTATCTTCTGAAATTATAAATTCTGTAACTGCTGGTTTAAAAATTTTATTTAATCCGTCAACGGTAATTGATTTGTCAATTTTTGCATTGTTAACACTCACTAATACAACGTTTTTTGTTTGTCTTTTGTATGTATAAACAAAGAGTTTTCCTATTCTTTTTCCTAAATTATCATACGCATAAATATAATTTGTATCAGGTTTTTGTGTGCCAGTAAATGTTAAAATGTTATCTTTTGATAATTTGAGTTTTATACCAAATCTGTCTTTGTTACAAATTCTGACTCTTTCCCTTTTTCGTGAAATGTTGCTCCAAAGTCTATGCCGTAGTACTTTTATACCATTTTGGTAAGTGATTACATGATCGTTGTTTTTTAACTCTATGTTCTCGATTTTCTTGTTTAGAATGCTACCTAATATTATTTTTGACACTCTATCATTTTCCATAAGATATTTAAAAACTGAGTCATATATGGGATTGAAAACCTTTATCATAGTAAATTACTTTTTTGTTCAATAAGCAAAGATAATGTTTTTTAGGAATTTGGCAAAATTATTTAATATGGTGATTGTTGGGGAGATTTAGACACAATTTTTTTGTTGGCTATCAAAAATTAAACTTTATATTTGCAAAATCCATCAAAAATAAAAAAACGGCTCTACAGATATTTGTAGCGCCGTAGTATTATGTTATTTATAATTATATCTGACAGTAATAGATTTTTTTGATAGTTTGGTAATTTTTATTCAAATGGTGATTTTTGAAAAGAATTAGAAACACTTTTTTGGACATTTTCCGAAAATTCCGTAGTCATTAGAGACCAAACCTATGGTTTTGCTATTCTTGGTTATTTTCGTTATCTTTTTTTTTCAAAATATAAATTAACAAAAATTTAGATAAAAAGAGTATAATAAAATACAAATCAAAGCCCAAATGGCTAAAAATCGCCAAAAAGTCAATCGGCCCCATTCTCACTATTAAGGACACAAACCATAATCCCAAAAACACAAAACCAAAATCACTAAACGAAACAAGAATAATTAATGGTCTAATATTAAAATCGAGCCAACGCCCTAATCCATAAAACACAAGATACAATCCTACCTCAATAATAAACAAAAGAGAATATATTGCTGTGGCCATATCATCATATATAAAACTACATTCTGATATATATAAATATAGATGCCAAGATATTAATGGTACTAAACAACTCAAAAATGAGAATATAATTGCTACCTTGAAATAATATTTATTCTTAATTATAATCATTGCTTTCTGATTTTTAAACCGATATAACTTGGAGTTGGATTGTTTTTATCGTCCTTAACTTCATTAACAATTTTTGGTTCAATTACAGAATAACCCTTGGAGTCAAGGTATTGTTCCAATACTCCACGCTGATTTTCTGCACTCTGTGTAAAGTCCCAATTAAAACCAAATCCAGTTCCAACCCGACTATACATCCACCATTCAAGTTTAGCAACATTTCCTTCTATTTCATCTGGTAAAAATTTTATCGGAATATAAACATAAAACTCATTATCATTCTTATGCTTTTCACATTCAATCAAGAAAGAGAACACACCGTCTAATCGTGCATTAACATTAATCACTCCAGCATTTGATGCCTCCAAACCCCATTCTACTGCAGATTGAATGGTCTTCACAGCATCGTCAACACCCAATTGAATATTATCTACACCTCTAATTATATTCAACAATTCTGCTGCGCGTTTTACATACAACATAAACAACTCAGACCTTCTAAGAATTTCATCTGGTGCTGTGCCATCATCAGAATGACCTGTTGTCCATCCAGATACACAGGTAACAGCATCTCCATACATTACTTTGTCGTTTTGTATTGCATAGGCTCTTGTCTTAATAACTTTCAGTAATAAATCTTTAAATTCTAGAAAAGAATAATACTCCCAAAAATAGTTCAAAAGATCACTATTATTCATTGCATCAGAACTTTTTTCCTTAATATCTCTATGAGAATTCCAATCATCAACAAGTTTAGGAATAAGTTGCATTAAACTAAGATAATCATAAGAGATTCTCTTAACAGAAGATTTTGTTGTAAGGGAGAACATTATCAATCGTCGTTTTGTATCATCTGGGGGATAAGTAGAATAAAACATATTTCCATCCGAATAGATACCCTCCTCTTCAATTATCTTTCCACTAATTTCCTGATTTAGCGAAACTTGAATAACTTTAGTCTGAAAAAAATAATCCAATGCACCAATATAATCATTGAGGCTTGTATTCGTATATTTTGTAGAATTTCTTAACTTTTCTTTTGTCTTTGCTTCATCACCATCAAATTTTAAATGAGCAAACACATCACCAAAACGATGCAATAAGTATCTATGTACATCATCTTTCATTCCTAATTGAACAGCATTTTTGATAGCATACGCAGTAACTGCCAATTCCACACCGTGATACCCACTTGAAAGAGCATGATTACGTTGTTGAAGTTCGTCAATCACCCATGTTGTATTTTCAGCCATATAGGTTGTTTTGGATTTGAAATACAAACGATAATTCAATTTATCATTAACTTTAATTTTTTGCGAATGCTCAAGAATATTATCCTTAACATCAACATACCCATTAAATATATCTTGTGCCGTGAGAGATATCTGTCCCCAATTATATAGAGAAAGACCTTTCGTAGCAAAACGTATTTCTCTTCCTTTTTTATCGTAGTATCTGTCATTACTACCAATTAACGATGCTGTATGTGCTGGCAGGAAATCACCTTCTTCAAAATAATTATGAAAAACTTCCACCTCTTTATTATCCCCCATAATTACAGTTTTGCCATCCTCTTTTGAAAACACATGAGAATCAGGTTCTTCTGCGTATCTTCCTAACCGCTCTGCATCAGCATACTCCATTCCCATCAACATTCCCAAATACGTAAACAAATAATAATGTCCATCTGTAGTCCATTCCCCCTCACTTTCTTCCTTACTCCACTTCATCCAAACTCTACTTGGATCTTGAACTTCATTCCATTGAAAATGATAAAGTTCTTCACCAGTAGAATAATCCATCAAATTTTGTGTTTTACCAGAATTATTTGATGCAGAAAATGCGTGTTCTAGATTTCCAACACCGTGACCAAGTTCGTGGGCAACGGTGTGCAATGAACCACCTTCGTAAATAAATCCACAATTATAACCACGTGGCATATAACCAGATACGGATGTTCCTAATGAATCTTTTTTGTCTAAAACATTATCAACAAAAAATAAATAAAAATTGTCGTCTTTTATATTTTTATCGTAAGTTTCTAGAACTAATTTTTGGTCAGAATTATAAACAGAATGCCAATTTGAACCTCCATGGGTAAAGGTTTCTAATTCAGGTATTTCAATTTTATCTTCTGAAATTATAAAATCTGTAACTGCTGGTTTAAAAATTTTATTTAATCCGTCAACGGTTATTGTTTTGTCAATTTTTGCTCCGTTAACACTCACTAAAACAACGTTTTTTGTTTGTTTTTGGTAAGTATAAACAAATAATTTCCCAATTCTAACTCCGTCTTTGTCATACGCATAAATATAATTTGTATCAGGTTTGTTTGTTGCGATAAATGTTAATGTATTGTCGTTGTTGAGTTTAAGTTTTATTCCATATCGGTCTTTGAAAACGATGTTTTCTTTGTCTCCTCCACGATATTTGCTAAAATCTACTTTAACATAATCTGTTTGAGATACTTCAACTGATTTATAACGAAAATCGTAACCGTTTTCTGATTTTGGATAAAGTTCTGAATTTGAGAAAATTCCATGATTGCCTGAACCTAAATAATCAAAACCGTAAATTTGTTTATCAGACGGCAAAAAGTTGAGTTGAAAATTAGCTGATGAGTCTAATTTTCTATGATAATCGTTAAGCATGGCTTTATTGCCTCCTGTGGCGC
>JAKSUC010000136.1 GCA_024413595.1 Bacteroidales bacterium | reverse complement strand
TATAATTTATTAGCACTTTTAATATCAGTTTTATAAAAACTTAAATGCAAATGTGAGCCTAAACCTTTGTCTCTTTCTGTATCTGTTATTGGACGATTATTAGTTCTACAGTTACCAGAATTTCCAACTTTACCAACAACCATACCAGGATAAACTGATTGATTTAATTTTAAACCAGGAGCATATTCTGATAAATGGCCAAGCAAATAATAAATATTTTTTCCATCTTCTTGCTTATCTTTTTTAATTAAAATTGAAAGTCCGTAGTGTTCTTTTTTTTGATCTTTTAACATTACCACTTTACCATATATAAAAGAATGAATAGGAGTTCCTACACTTCCAGCAAAATCTGTTCCTTCATGATAATAAGTACCATAATCATCATTAAAATGTCCATTAATTTTAGCATAATATTGATTTCCATATTTATAGTTTGTCTTTGAAGTTGAAATAGGAGCAAAACCAGGATTATCTTTACCACTACAATAAGTTATAGGTGCTATTGTTGGTAAATTGTCTGTATTTTTTTCATACGGATTAAATTCCTCCGGTGTCACCACCTTATCCAGATGATTCAAAAAAGCAATCGGCTGAAAATATGTATTGTTTTTTGAGACATCAATTTTTTTTGCAAAATCATCTGTAAAAAATCCTAAATCATTTCTATAACCTTTTATCTCTTCTTCCCGGTTTTTATCAAGATTTATGTATTCCTTTGTAAGCTCATCAGAATCTGACCATTCACTTTCCCGCGTAAAATAATATTTCATCACTGTACTTGAGTTTTCACGTATTATTTGTCGTAATGACATATTTCCCACCTGCCCATACAGATTCTGCAGTTCTATCTTTCCCAAAAATGTTCTTATATCTGCTTCTCGCTGTATATTTAGACGGTAATTTTCAAGTTTTATCTCGCTAAAAAAATCTTTCCAATTGTCATAGTATACCTTACCTACAGGACTGCCATCGATATTATCTTTTACATTGATTGAATCTATATAGTATTCCGAGTCCACTTCCATCCATTCATGCAGTGGCTTTTTATGGTTTGTTAATGTTGAAAACTCTTTTATTTTTTTATAATCATATGATAATGTGTTTTTTTTAATCTGATTTAACTGAGTTTCTTTTACAGTCCATTTTGTCTGAGTTGGTTGTTCTAAAATGTCATCTTGTTTTAATTCACTGTCTCCATATATAAATAAAAATGTACGTTCAGTATCAATTAACTTTTTTGTTTCGAATTTCTGTACTGTTTCTTTTTTTACATAAAAATTATCATATGAATTACATTTTATATAATAAAACTTAAAACGTCTTAATTTATATAAATCTTTTTTATCTTCTTCTGTTTCTGTATTAGTAAAATTTATTGCACCAGGTTCAATATACTCTACAGTCTCTCTCTTATTTTTTTCCAAATCTTCCTCAAAACTGGATTTTTTACTTGCATCTAAATAAGGTATATCTGAATAAAAAGGAATTGTTTTTCCTTCTATTTTTTTGTTGTCATGATCAAATAATTCAAGATCAACATCTTTTTCTGACTTTGATGCATACTGGGTAGTATTTTTATCCCATTTTATATATTGTTTATTAAAATATTCATTTTCATCAAAATCGACAATATTTGCTATTTTCCTTAATTTATAGAATACTTCTCCGTCTACTAAAAAACCTTCTTCTAAAATTTCTAAACAAGTGTTAGTTATAGAAATTACTGGTAATGGCACTTCCGGATCTATTATTCCGATTATATTTTGTTTTTTAAATAAACCAAAAATATTTTTTTTTTCTAAAATCACATCTTTATTAAACAATATTTTTTTATTAGTAACAGTTGTCAGTTTACCTTGTTTAATAGTGCAATTTCCGTTTACTTTTAAATAACAAGGATAATTAATTTTATTATCTTCTTTTATATCATTTTTTAAAAAATCTGTTTTATTACAAAATATTTCAAAATGCAAAGATGTTGCATCCTCATTTTCTTCTCTTTTTTCTTCTTTTTCAGAAGTTATTGAATATCCTGTATAACCTATAATCTGTCCATTTTTAATTTCTAATTTATCATCTCCTGTTTTTATATACTCCATCTTAAACTGAGGATTTTTTTTGAAATTAAATTTAAAATAATTAAAAGATTCATTCAAATCTGAATTTTTAGAATCTATTGATAAGAAAAAATTTTTTACTTCATTTTTTGTTTTACCTATAATAGAAACATCATTATTTTCACTATCTTTTTCATCAAATAATTCTTTATAATTTTTTTGTATATCAGAAGATATTGGGCACACACCACCAGACTTATGATTAATTTCATACGGATCATGATTTAACCCGCCTTCCCAGTTAATATAAATATAACCAGTTTTCTTATTTCCATAGGAAACACAAATTCCACAGTCGTTTATTTCTTTATTATTTTTATTATTAAAGATTTCAATAAGTTTATTTATATCAACTATTTTGAATTCTGTATCTGTATTAACACAATCGATTACATGTCTGTCAGATCTTAATTCATTATCATAAATTAAAATTTTATCGCCTTTTGTTGCAATTCCTCTTGGAAGAAAGTCGGAAGAATCTCTATCCTCCCAACATTTTAATACTCTTTTTGTTTCCAGATAATCTTCCCTTAAATCTGTTCTTTTTACTTTTGTAACATACCCTCCTTCTGGAGCATCGTCTTTATTTACATAAGTCCAATTTATATAAAGTTCTTCGGTTCCTTTGATTTTAGTTACTTTCGTTTCACAAGGAATATAACAAATTTCAGAAGTTATCTTTTCTTTTTTATTATTTTCATCATATTCAAAAATTGAATTCAGTTTTACAAAAGGAGAGGAATTCCTTGGTATTAATTTTGTTTTATAAGAATTTTCTAAATATTTATAATTATAAGAATTAGAATATAAATTTATTTTTATACCATCATTGAAAGAGAATTCTATACCAATTAGTTTTGAACCGTTATTGTCAGTTTTAAACTTTTCGTAACTCTGTTTCATTTCATTTTTTGATGATGTAAAAACATATAAATATTCATTGTCATAAAACACTTTAATTGCCTTTTTTTTATCATTTAAGAAAGATTCAAAATCAGAAATATTAACAATAAAATTCTGTTTTTTGGACACAGTAGCTACAACTTTTCGAACATTTAGATCATCTGATGAATATAAGATTACTATATTATTAGATTTATCTTCATAATCTGTTGAATTTGTTAAATCAACATTTTCACGGTCACCAGGTCTTTTTATTTCAAATCCTTCCCATGGCTTTATTTTATCAGACTTTATAATACCTCTAAATGTTTTTTTATTAAGATTCCACTGTATATACTCATAATCCTTATTCTCTGTATACCTTACTTCTGATGGTATTTGAACTGGATTTCCTTTTTCGTCAGTACCTGTTATAAACGAATATTTTTCGGCAGTTAATAATTTTATTTTATATTCTGAAAAATAATAGGGTAGATTTACTTTCTGTCCTACAGTCATATTTTTAAATGGTTTTAAATGATTATATAAACTATAAAAAACAATATCTTGATCTGCCCGATTTTTTACCTCATGCTTTATTATAAAATAACTATCAGAATATAATTTATTTAAAATATTCAATGCAGCACGTTTTTTTTCATCATTATTTTTTACATTTTCTTTAAAAACAAAATTTCCCTTTTCATTTTTTTCAAAAAACTCATCTAATTTACTAAGATTTGAACATACTAAAGGTATCTGCTCATTTGTAAACTCTGCTGTATCAATATCAAAATCTTTAACTTTATAATCGTCTATATATTTATAGGCAACAATAATTCCATTGCCAACAGCTTGTACAGCTTTATTTGAATCGATATGTATACCATTATGGTAAAATTGTTTTTTTCCCAATATAAAAGAAACATATTTGCCTTTTGATGGAGAAAAATCTTGTGTTGGATAAGAGAATATTGATAAATTTGATTCGATTTTTATACTTTCTTTTGTCGGCATCTTTTACTCCGATATTTCTATATCACTCATTAAAATATTAATTTCATACACTTTTCCAGTTTCAACTTCTATTGATACATTTTCAATATCATCAATAATTATA
>JAKSUC010000135.1 GCA_024413595.1 Bacteroidales bacterium | reverse complement strand
CCCATGAGTTGTTATTATCTTTGATTATCATGAATGTACTATCCTTTGCTTTTGTATTTGGATTTGATTTTTTGTTAAGTAGATACTTCAGTAAAATTAAAGCTTTCCATTTCTCATTTAAACAAATCAAAGGCTTATTGATTGAAAGTAGTCCGCTGTTTATCAACGGATTTTTACTGGTTTCAATTTATAATCAGCCTAAATATGCATTGGATAATTTATTTGAGCGAGGTTCATTAGAGGTAGGAATTCAGACAGATTTTAATATTTTGTTCATGCCTGTTTTTTCCATGAATTTGATGCTGATTTTTTTCAGGCCTATGATGACACAGATGGCAATTTATCTTGAGAAAAAAGAATATGAAGCATTTGTTAATTATCGTAGAAAGTTATTGAAGTTACTCGTCGTTATTTCGTTTTTTATTTTAGCAATTGTATCTGTAATTGGTATTCCAATTTTAAATATTGTTTATTCAACTAATTTAAGTAGGTATTTAGTTCCATTTATTATTTTGATGTCTGGTGGAATTGCAAGTACTTTTGCAACAGTTTGTGATAATATTTTGACAGTTTTGCGTAAGCAAAAACTTTTGATTATATCATTTGCTAGTGGTTTTTGTGTTTCATGCCTTTCAGCAAATCCTCTAGTTGAACACTATGGTATTTATGGTGCTTCTATATCATTTACATTATCAATGCTGACATGGCTACTAGTATCACTAGTTATTTATTTTAGCGCAAAAGACTCATATAAGGAGAGAAAATGAAAATAGAAAAATTATTTTTACTATTAGCAGTTCCGTGCATTGCATTGTTTGTTTTTTTGGTGCCAGTAACTGAGGCCCCTGATGAAGGAATGCATGCAAGTATGGCATGGGATATTTTTTATGATAATAGTAAAACATTTGATTGGCTAACACTTCATCAAACAGATATTATTAATAATGATACTCCAATACCAGCTGACGTAAGCAAAGAAAAGTATGCTAATTTTTTTATTGAGAAAAAGGATTTTTCATCTGATGTCTTTGCCCCAAAAATCTCAATTAAAAATATTATTCATTTGCCTCAAGTAATTGGAATGTTAATCGGAAGAGCGATATATCCATCGTTAGGTGTAATGATGATGTGTGGACGTTTACTTAATGCTTTTGTATATGTTTTTGTTATGTATTTCTTGATTAAGCATCTACAAGTTGGTAAATTAGCAATGCTATTTATCTCATTATTGCCAATGATGTTACAGCAGGCAGCTTCTTTATCATATGATGTTTTAAATTATGTCTTTATAGCAGCTTTTTTTGTCTTTTATGTAAATCTGTCAAATGATCGTAAATTCACTAATAAAAGATTTGTTGAGTTATTCATATTGGTAATTCTTCTATGGGGAAGTAAGGCTAACAATCTATTGTTACTTCCATTTTTAGCAATGATTGATTTTAATTTTGAGGGACAACTGTCTTTCTTAAATTTAGCTTATGATTTTTTCAAAAAGTATCGTAAGTATTTTATTACAGCAGTGATTGTACTTGGACTACTTGGACTTTATTTCTTCTTAAAATCTCGAGGTGGAAGTTTCCATTTTATTTGGGTGATGTTCAATACGATGTTTTTAAATCAAGAAAATGGTCATTTGAATACGTTCTTAACAATTGGTATTTTTGGTTACTTTGGTTGGTTAGCTACTGCTTTACCACTATGGTTGATTTTTATTGACATAGTTATTTTGACACTCATTTTCTTTAGTGAAGATTTTAAAATGACAAAACTTGAAGGAGTGGCATCTGCCCTAATTTTTCCACTTCAAATTTTAGCTATTATTGCTGGTATGTATTTTGCTTGGACTCCAAAAGTCTTAGGACCAAATGCAAGTGTTTCTCAGGGGGCACAGGGCCGTTATTTCACACCTTTCTTGATTTATTTAGCACCTCTATTCAGTGTTTATAAATCAAAGCTGAGTGTTAAAGTTGATTCAAAATTTTTAGTAAGTCTTGTGACGCTGATGATTCTTATTAATTTTGCTATTTCAACTGTCGTTATAGTTACTTACTACTGGGTATAATAATATGCTATACTTGTTAGCATAACAGGAGAGGAGAAGTATTTTACTCAATAATTTGTTTCACTTGGGTGCACAAGAATTTAAAGGGTAAGGATTAAAAAATTAAATGTTAAATATAAAATCAATAGGTGAGCAGTGGTTTAAAAATAGGTTAGTTTTTATCTCTTATTTTGTAACCTATTTTATTTCTTACTTGCTTCTTATTCTGATAATTGATAAAAAGAGTCAGTACTTTATTTCACCGATTATTTTGATTCCTCTAGGAATACTTGTTATTTTGTATGCAATACAAGTGAAATCAATTGTTAATAAGTGGTGGTCATTAATATTTTTATCTATTTATTGCTTATTTCTAGCTGGATCATATTTCGCTAAAATGACATTAAATCTTAATAATGAGGATTTTGAGTGGACAAAATTTCATGGTTTTTGGGATACGAATTTTATCCCATGTTTTTTGATTTTATTGTTGCTTATTTTCGTATTTAAGATGGTAGCTTCGAAAAAACTCTTGGACATAAAATTTTTTAATTTTGAGTATAAAAAAAATTCAAAATTATATTTTCACATATTGAGTCAGTTTGCAACGATGTTTATTGTTACAAGTAATCAGTTTGTTCAAAGTTTTCTATCGAATAAGCTTTTTGCCGTAAGTGATATAAAAAAAGTACCTTACGCAGGTCAGTTGTTCTGGTATTCTCTTGGAATGTATCTCTTTTTCAGTTTGATAACATATTCGGCTATAAAAGGCATTGCCTATCTTTGTGAAAATAAGCCGACGCCAGCTTTAGCTTTATCAACAAGTTTTCTTTTGGCTTTTATTTTTAATTATTCAATTCAAGCAGGAATCACTGATCAAGGAAGTTGGTACGGGTATTATACTGCATCAGGTGCAACTATTTTTCAAATAGTTTTTATTGCAATATGCTTCTTATTTATTTACGTACTAATAAATAGGTATTTATTAGCAACAATTATAAATGTTATCATAGGAGTATTAATCAGTTATATTAACATTGTCAAATTCTCTGCTCGTAATGAGCCGCTTTTATTGTCGGATTTGAATTGGATTGGAGATATAGGATTTTTTAAAAACTATGTTGACGATAATACTTTATTAGTCGCTTTAACGTTAATAGCTTGGGTTATTTTTGCTTTGTATTATTTTAGAAAAAGCTGCTTGCCAGGTAAAATTTATAAAAATCTGAAACTACGTTTAACGTTAATTGCTACAATCATATTATCTTTTGTAACAGTTTTAACAGTATTTTCTAACGAAGAAGATGGTAGAATTCCGGATAAAATTCCGGTTTTATCTGCTGTTTATAATCTTTATGATGTAAATTGGCTTGGAACGTCAGCTAATGCAAGATTTCAATCATTGAGTTTTGTTTGGTTAAAGCAATTAACAATTTCTGATATGGAAAAACCTAAGGGGTATACTCAAGATAAGATTGATGAAATCTATAAAAAATATACTAAAATAGCTGATGAGATTAATACAACAAGGACAGAAAATATTTCTGATCAGACAGTCATCTTTATTTTGAGCGAAAGCTTATCGGATCCATCTCGTATTCCAAGAATATCTTTGTCTGCTCCAGTATTGCCACAAATTCAGCAAATTCAAGCTGGAACGACTTCGGGATTAATGAAATCTGATGGCTATGGTGGTGGTACAGCTAATATGGAATTTCAGTCTCTGACAGGTTTACCTATGTATAACTTTAATGATATGATATCAATCTTGTACACAGAAATTGTTCCTGACATGAATTATATGCCATCAATTAGTAATGCTTTCGCTCCTAAAAATAGGATAGCTATTCATTTGTCGGATGCAACACATTATGCCCGAAATACGGTTTACGCAAAACTAAAATTTAATAAGTTTATTGCAAGATCAGGTTCTGATACTATCGCGGATGAGGTAGAAATATTTGGTGGTTATCCGAGCGATAAATCAACATACGACAATATTTTATCTGAAATCGATACTAATAAAAATCAGTTTTTTTCTGTGATGACAATGCAAAATCATGGCATGTGGTCAGAGACTTATTTTAGCGACATTACAGCAAGTGGTGAAGGGTTAACAAGTGATCAAAATGTAAGCCTTACAAATTATGCAAGACTTTTGAGTTATACAGATAGTAGTACTGCTGAGT
>JAKSUC010000134.1 GCA_024413595.1 Bacteroidales bacterium | reverse complement strand
TGATAGTAATATTAGAACAATTGGAGATTGGAAAATAATTTCTATTAATAATTAACCAAATGCAATATCTAACAAACGAAAATATTGACCGAAAAAAATGGGACAACGCTATTTCTAACGCTGTTAATAACGATATTTTTGGCTATTCATGGTTTTTAGATATTATATGTCAAAATTGGGACGCAATTATAGACGATGATTACAAAAATGTTTTACCTATAACAATTATAAACAAAAATTTTGTATTAAATCCACCATTTGTATTTTGGACTGGAATATTTTGTAACGAATTATTATCCCAATCTAAAATTGTAGATTTTTTTAATGCAATACCGAATAGTTTTAAAACAGTAAATATAGCATTAAATAAAATTTGCGACATTAATAATGTTGAGAATGGAAGAATAAATCAAAAAAAAATGATGCAAATTGATTTAATTCAACCATTTGAAAAAAGAGAATTTCATATTAAAACATCTGATTATAAAACATTTTCAATAAACATTAAACAAACATTGGCATTTTTTATTGTCAATAATTTTGTTTTAGGATTAGGAAAATATGCAAAACTAATCAACGAATTGATACAAAGAGGGAAATGTATGGTTTTTGCAACCACTGATTTAGAAAGAAAAATACTTGCAACAGCAGTAGTTTTTATTTCAAACAATTCTTTATTTATATCATCTGTTTGTATAGACAAAAAATCTGATAATGAAATTCTTAGAGCAAAACTATTAGACTCTATAATAGAATATTTTTCAGGAAAAAACTTTGTATTATATTCAAAAATAGACAATGAAAATGCCTACGAAGGTTTTGATAGCAAAACTCTTATTAACGCAGGCGCAGAAGAATATTATTATCCGTTTTTTATAAGAAATACATTTTCAATAAAAACATTATTTTCAAAAATTAATAAATTTGGCACATAAATTTTAACTTAACCATTATGATACACGAATTATTAGAAATTGACACAATCGCAAGTAGTTACATGGCACAACTTCGCGATATAAATGTACAGAAAGACCCAACTAAATTTAGAAACAACATTAAACGTCTTTCTCATTTGCTTGCATACGAAATAAGCAAAACATTAAACTACAAATTAGTTAAAATTCAAACTCCACTATCAACTGCAAATTGTAGAGTTTTGGACGAAAAAATTGTAATAGCATCTATTTTACGTGCAGCATTGCCTATGCACGAAGGTTTTCTAGATGTTTTTGAAAATGCTGAAAGTGCATTTTTAGCTGAATATCGTTCTTACAGAAAAGATGGTGGATTTGATATAATGTCAGGATATATAGCTTCTCCATCTTTAGATGGTAAAACATTAATTATTGTAGATCCGATGTTAGCAACAGGAGCAAGTATTGTTACAGCTTTAGGGCAATTATTAAAACTTGGAACTCCAAAACATATTCATTTTGTTTCGATTGTATCGAGCAACAAAGGGATTGAAACTCTTGTTAACAATACAAATCCTAAAAAATCTGATATTTGGACCGTCGCCACCGACAATCAATTAAACGATCATGGCTATATTGTTCCAGGATTGGGTGATGCAGGAGATTTATGTTATGGACAAAAATTATAATATCACAATATTTTGAATATAGGAATTGTAATAAAATCAACTGGTAGCAACTACTTAGTTGAATACGACAACAAAATTATAAACTGCAAAATAAGAGGTAAAATTCGTCTAAACGGTTTACGCACAACAAATCCAGTTGCAGTTGGCGATAATGTAAATTTTACTATTGGAGACGATGGTATTGGTATTATTACCGAAATTAAACCACGTAAAAATTACATTATAAGAAAATCTATAAATTTGAGCAAAGAGTCTCACATTATTGCTTCAAATATGGATCAATGTATACTTGTAATTACATTAATGATGCCTGAGACACCTTTAGAATTTATTGATAGATTTTTAGTTTCGGCAGAAGCATACAAAGTGCCAGCTATTTTGGTTTTTAATAAGTGTGATTTATACAAAAATTGTTTAGAAGAAGTTTTACAAGAAACTATTGATATTTACGAAAACATTGGATACAAATGTTTTACAGTTTCGGCTAAAACAGGAGAAGGTATAGAAAATTTGAGAGAACAACTCAAAAACAAAACTACCTTAATATCAGGAAATAGTGGAACAGGAAAATCAACATTAATCAACAAAATAAATCCAAATCTAGACCTAAAAACAGGAGATATATCAATGTATAGTCTTCAAGGAAAACACACTACAACATTTGCAGAAATGTTTCACTTAGATTTTGGTGGCAATATAATTGACACTCCAGGAATAAAAGGTTTTGGAATGGTTAATATGTCGCAAGAAGATATTTCTCACAATTTTCCAGAAATATTTAGTCGTTTAAGCAATTGTAAATTTTATAATTGTACACACATTCATGAACCAGGATGTGCTGTAAAACAAGCCGTTAACGATGGAGAAATATCTTCTTCTCGTTATCATAGTTACATTAGTATTCTTAACGACGATAAAGACGAAAAATATAGAAAAAATAGTAAAATATAAATTCATTATGATTTATGGATTATGAATTGTAATTTAAGAATTTGTATAACAATATTATTAATAATCTCTGCACTTGATATTAAAGCGCAGAGATTTTTCTTTCAACAATCAAAACATTATGATATTGAAATGCAATCTATATTAGCAAAAGATACAAATTGCACAATGTCAAATCTTAAACCTGTTTATATTTTATCTGAAAAATATAAATTTGTACCAGACTCACAAAAATTATCATTTAGACAATGGATTGTACGTCATTTATTTAACGATGACTTTTTAAAGTTTCACGGTAATTATTTTAATTTAACTATCAATCCAATAGCGCATTTTGAAATAAATTTTCAAAAAGACGAAAATCCACGAAAAAACTATTATACAAATACTCGTGGTTTTGAACTTTTTGGCAAATTAGGAAAAAGAATTTATTTTTATTCGGATTTTTATGAAAATCAAGCATTTCTACCACATTATCAAGACTCTATTGTAAAATATTTAGGAGTAATGCCCGGAATGGGCGTTGCTAAAGCGTATCAAGATAGTGGATGGGATTGGGCTTTTTCTGACGCTATGTTAATGGTTGAAATAAACAAAAATTTTAAAATTACATTGGCGAACGGTAAAAATTTTATTGGAAGTGGTTATAATTCAACTATTTTGTCATACAATGCTTTTAATTATCCATATTTAAGATATGATTTAAAATTTGGAAATTTTTATTACACAATTATAAACGCCATAATGCAAAGCAAAGGATTTGGCTTTGAATTTTACGAAAATAGACATTATAAATATTCAAGTTATTATATCGCTAGCTATAAACCTAATCCAAAATTTGAATTTTCAATAATTGAAGGTGTTATGTGGAAAAACACAGATGATAATGGAAAATATTCAACAAAACCAAAATTTGACATATTTTTACCTATAATATTTTATCCTACAATTAAATATGGATTTAATGGAGAAACTAATACAATGATAGGATACGATATTAATTATACATTTTTAAAAAATGTAAAATTATATCATCAATTGAATTGGAACGGTAAAAATTCAAACTTTTATAATAAATACTATGGATATCAAATTGGAATTCATATATTTGACGTATTGTTTAACAAATTACAAAACACAACTTTACATCTACAATATGAATACACAAAAAATAATCGAGAAAATGGCATAAAAGAAACTGATTTTTATCATCATGCAAATTCTTTAACTACAAATGACAATTTTGACGAATTAGACGAACAATATTATCAAGCAAATATCAATTATAAAAGATTTAAGGTAGAAACTGAAATTATTAAATATCCAAAAAGTATTAATAAAAATCTAACATTCAGATATTTCCTTAACAAAATCACTAAATGGAATATATATGGAGGCATTTATCAACAAGAATATTTCAATAAAGAAACTAAAATTGCTAATACATATTTATATGGAGGAATTTCAATATATCCTAGTAGATTTTAAATACAAAATATAAATTTGATTTTTTTATACTATAATTTCTATCTTTGTAACACAAACAAAGCATAATAAATCATGTTATTTTTCGACAAATATCCAACAACATATTTAGAAAAAGAGTTATTGCTAGATGCAATACCAAGACAAGAAATATCAGTTTTAATATTTGATTATATCAAAAGTAGAAATCTGAAAAATCTAATATTTACAGGAAAAT
>JAKSUC010000133.1 GCA_024413595.1 Bacteroidales bacterium | reverse complement strand
GAGGTCTTATCTAAAGACAATTTAAATCAAGCATATTTACAAGTAACAAGAAATAAAGGTGCATCAGGTGTAGATGATATGACTTGCGAAGAAGTAAAAGATTATTTAAAAGTCCATGGTAATGAACTCATTAGTCAAATCAAAAGTCGTGAGTATAAGCCACTTCCTGTAAGGAGAGTGGAAATACCAAAACCTAATGGTGGAGTAAGAAAATTAGGTATTCCTACGGTCATTGATAGAATAATTCAACAAGCACTTGTTCAAAAGTTGACTCCAATATTTGAACCTACTTTCAGTGAATATTCATATGGATTTAGACCAAATAGAAGATGTCAAAATGCAATTGATAGAGCGTTAGAGTTATTAAATCAAGGATATGAATGGATAATCGATTTAGACCTAGAGAAGTTCTTTGACAATGTTCCACAAGATAAGTTAATTAGGCTAGTAGACAATATGGTTAATGATAGTGACATAACAGCATTAATCCATAAATATTTAAAAGCCGGTGTACTTATCAATGGAGAATTCGAAGAAACAACAATAGGAACTCCACAGGGAGGAAATCTTTCGCCTTTATTGAGCAACATTTATTTAAATGAACTTGATAAAGAACTAGAAAGAAGAGGATTGCATTTTGCAAGATATGCGGATGATTGCGTTATCTTTGTTAAGACTGAAAATGCAGCAAAAAGAGTAATGTTTCATATTGTTAAATTTATAGAAACGAAACTCAAGTTAAAGGTTAATGCAGAAAAGACACATATTACAAGACCAAATAACCTCAAATACCTAGGATTTTCTTTTTGGAATGATAAGGGAAAATGGAAATCTAAACCTCATAAAGAAAGTTTTGTAAAATTATTTCTTAAATTAAAGAATCTAGTCAAACGTTCTTGGAGTATAGATTTAGATTATCGTATCAAGAAGATAAATGAAGTTTTAAGAGGTTGGGTTAACTATTATCGACAATCTAGTATGAAAAAGAAACTTGTAAAGATAGGCGAATGGTTAAGAAATGCAATTAGGGTAGTTATTTGGAAACAATGGAAGTTACCATTTACGAGAAGACAAGCCCTAATAAAGCTCGGTTTAAGTGAAAATGAAGCAAAATGTGTCTCTAATTCTAGAAAGGGATATCAACATATTTGTCATTGTTGGAGCATAACTAAAGCAATTTCAAATTCGCGACTAAAGAAAAGAGGGCTTTTAGACCCTCTTGAATACTACCTTAAACCGGTAGCATAGAATGTTTATTTAAACCGCCTTATACGGAAGACCGTACGTAGGGTGGTGTGAGAGGGAGCGGGGAAACTATTGTTTCTCACTCTCTACTCGATTTTATTATTAGCAGTTTTTCTTCTTTCTAATTAGTAAGAATGTACTAGATAATAGTGCAAATGAACTAACTAATAAAATGCAGATCAATGTTCCATCGCTTTCGTCGTATATTAATTGATTGGAATTAAATTTAATTGCTGATGCTGGAATTGCTCTTTCTAAGTAATTACGATTTGAGAAATCAAATTCTGCATATTTACCAACAATGTATTCGTATAAAGCTGCAGCTTGCTGAATTGGATCTCCATTTGGATCAGCTTCTGCATTTTGTAACATTAAAAAGCTTATAGCATTTAGATTTGCAAATTCGTCACATGGTGTAATAAAAATGTCATCCCATTTTTCTTTTAATAGATTAATGTCTGTGTTTCCATTAATATCGCAAACATTCGAAAAAACATTTAAGAATTTGTGAGAGAATAATAAAGCAAAACTTTCTTCTGTGTTTCCACAGTCGTTTAAATAAACTTTATTTGATCCACTGTTTTCGAATTTGAAAATAGATATTTCTCCGTCAAGTCCCATTGCATCATAGCAGTGATATTCAGTGTCATAAGTAAGGTTGATATCGTTATTGCTTTTGTTGGTGATTGTTGCAATTCCGTTTTCAATCGAAACATTCCATTTATCATTTGGGAAATTTGAAGCCAAACCAGTCCAATTTTCATCATCTTCGAAAGATATAATTTCGCCAGATGTGGAAATAAAGCTAAATCCAATTTCTTCATTTCCAACTACATAGAAATATTCTCCTCCGTTACAGGCGGTTAATGTATGATTGGATGAATCAATTTCACAGTCAACACATCTTCCAACTTTTCCTTTGGAATTTATTACTTCAGATAAGACCTTTTTTTCTGGCTCGTATACTATATAAATAATATCTCCTTCATGAAGTCCAGAAGAATTTTCAATTCGAGTTGCTGTTGAAGAAATGTTTAAAGTTATTTCGTTATAGCAAGCTATAACAACTTTGCATTCAACATAACTTAAACCATATTGAACTCTTACTTTTGCAACCCCAGCTCCAACTGCTGTAATTAAGCCGTTTTGATCAACTGTAATAACATTATTATTTGATGATTTATAAATAATTTGATTATTTGTATATTCTCCATCTCCAGTTGCGGATGCTGTAAGTTGAAATGTTTGTCCTAGTAATAAGTTAATTCCATTACCAAAGTTTGTTGAAATATCGGCGGTTTTACTAAAATCATGTAATTCCCATTCGATTGAAATTGACTTTATAAATGATGGTTACGGTGTACCAATTTCTCCCATATCGATAATGATTCCTATATATTTGTAATCGTTATTTTCAATTGTTACATAGTCTGTATAATTTTCATCTAATTTATCAAAAGTAAAACTATATATAAGTTCTTTGGTCTCATCTGCGTGAATTAAACTAGGCTGAGTAGCTGCATTTGAATAATCATCATTGTTGGATCCGTATAAATCTACAGTTAAAAAATCATTAGTAATAATAGAGTAATCGCCAAATTCAATAGAAACGCTTCTAACAAATCCTATAAGTTTAGTTGACATCAAACCAACGGCATTAGAGAAGAAACTCCCTGTTTCCAACTTAAAGCATAAATTCTTTTCTTTTTCCTCAAGTGTCGAGATTTTTGTCGCACCTAGTTGCGTGTTTATTTTATAATCACAATCAAAGTTATTTTCTGGTTTAGAATTTATTGTTTTAAGTGACCATGAATTCAAATTTATTCCTTCTGCTTTCATAGTGTCAACGCTAATGACATCGGTTACTCTATCGCCTTCTTCAGCATAAGTAGGGTTAGCATTGTTTTTAGCACAAAAAATAGGGAATAATCCTGCTACTAGCAAGAATGTTCCCATTAAAGTCTTAAATAATTTTTTCATATAAGGCACCTCTTTAGTTTAGAAGCTCAACTGCTTCTGGCAGCTGGCTATCTATTTCTAGACCCTATAGTTTTGCGTCACCACATCGCTATGGTTTTGCTATTTTCTACGCAATAAACTATTACAGTTTTAAATGATTGTCAATATAACTATTATAAAATATAAATAAGTCAAATATATTGTTTTTATTAATTTTGGTAGGAAAAACGCATTCTAATATGCTTAAATGATATAACATATCTTTTTTAGGGGGATGCCAATATGAAGGAAAGATTAAGAAAAATTATAGATGAAATTTATAAATACAATTCTCCAGAAATGCCATTTTTAGCATTAAATGTTCAAAAGGACGATGTATTTGATCTTGTAGTTTTCGCACCTACTTATACTCCAAATAAATTGAAAATGGATAGATTTTGCGAAATAAACGAACTAATGATTTATCCTTCAGTTTCTTCTTATCTTTTAAAAAGGAATAACCACAAAATTTTATGGATTGTTGTTGGAGCTTCAGATTCTAATCAAGCTGATTATTTAGCGTTGGTTGCTGAATATAAATTTAAAAAGATTTTATTTATTGGAGCAGTTGGGGCTTTGAAAGCTGATGCTGAAGTTGGAGATATATTTACCCCAACTTATTCCATTAATGGTGGAATGGTAAACACATACTTAAAAGAATCAATTAAAGACTTTGTTCCCTTTGAGAAATACTCTCTCGAAGATAAAAAAACCACAAAGGAAATTTTAAATATAGCAAAGAAAAGAAATATAGAAGTAAAAGAAGGCTCTGTGTTTTGCACACCAAGCGTTTCGCTAGAATATATTCATTTGAATGAAATCAGATCTTTTAATACGGACTTAATTGAAATGGAAACTGCTACTTTTATGGCCTTTGCAAATTTAATGGAAAAGCCTGCAGCAATTTTGCTTGTTGTTTCAGATAATTCTTGTAATGGAAAGCCAATTATTGGAAGAAATAAGGAACTTGAAGATAAATATAATAAAGGAAGAAGAGAATATTTGGCTTCTTTAATAATTGATTTAGTAGATTGAAAATCGAATAGTGAATAAGCTTATCGAAAATAAATTTTTCAGATTAATTTTAATATTTTTTCATATATATATAATA
>JAKSUC010000132.1 GCA_024413595.1 Bacteroidales bacterium | reverse complement strand
TGATTAACGTTTTGAGAATTGTGAAGCTTTACGAGCTTTTTTAAGACCTGGTTTGGAAAGTATGGATTTCAGTTGGACTAAAAACAGCGTAATATCAAGGATTTTCTGAACAATATCTACTTTTTAATTTCATAAAATCTGAATCAATATTTTTAAAATAGGGGAATAGTTTAGGTCTCTAAGCATTAAAATAATACACCTAACTTTGGTCACCGTTTTTTAGTTATTCACTCTTTTTTCGGATAGTGTTTTTAAAGTTATGATGTAAAATGCCGCAATTAAAATACTATACATCATAATCGGAGGATAGAGAATTAGGGATAGAATCAATCCCACTCCTTTAATTATTAGGTCAGGTATCAATAACTTCCTATATTGTGCGGTAGCTTCAAGTAATTCTTTCTGATCTATATTGGGTTTATCAATTACTTTATGTAAAAACCAGTTTGCTACCGTTGAAACAATAACGATCAGTCCATAAAAGAGCTGTGCCGTATGATTCATGAAATGACTACTAACTATTCCAGTAGCATAGGGCATAAATGAAACAAAAAATAAAAGATACAAATTCTTTCAAATTCCTCCCTTTTCAACTTGGCTAACTTGACCTGCATTACCTAGGTCGCTTTGCTTTAAATTATACTTTTTTCTTAAACATTTGATACGAGTAGGTATTTCTTGTGAGTAATTTTCATCAAAAAATTTCATAGATAAGCCCCCTATAAACATGGAAAAGCAGAAAAAATAGTTGTTATCCTAGTTGATTAAAAAAATCTCTGATTTCCTCATCTTTTATAAAATAATATATAATTTTCCCCTCTCTTCTAGTGTCCAAGATGTTTTGATTGGCTAGTTTACGAAGATGGTGGGAGGCAGATGCCATACTGAGATTTAGTAAACAGGCTATATCGCAGACACAGAGTTCTTCAACAGCAAGGAGATAAAAGATGATATTTATCTGTTTATTATCGGTAAACTTTGATAAAATGCGAAGTGATTTTTGGACTTTTTCCTTTTCAAGGTAGTTCGTTGCGGTTGTAACATTTTGTTGATTTATAACATTCACTTGGCAGATACTATCTTTTTTCAAAATACTTTCTCCTAGCCTAACACATTCCATAGCATGTCAAAGCTGTTGTTTTCAATCAGGATATACATCCCCAATCCTAAATAGACAACGGCAATAAACCATCTGCTATATTTTTCCAAAGTTTCTCCAACAGAAGGGACTTGTGCCAATTTTTGGGCAGAAAAAACCAAGAGATAAATCATGACTAGAAAGGTAAGTAAAGTTACTATCAAATTCGTTAAATTTAAGGTAGTGAAATATGGGACAAAGACACCAATATTGTCAGCACCACAACTTGCAAAAGTAATCATAGCAACTAGAAAAATCAGGTTTTTATTATCTTTGCGCAAACCATCTTTTGCAATAGCTTCTCCATCAGAATCTCCTAAAAGCAAAACTTTGAGGCCTAGGAAAATTGGAATCAAACCGAGCAAACCTAAAATCTCTTTACTAGGAATATAATCTAAGACAAATGCAAAAAGCAAACTTAGCAATATTAGACTAACAGAGCCTAGAAATTGTCCTAAATAGATGTTAATGATGTCTTTTCTGCTTTTTCTTTTGGCAAAAAATAACATTAGGATAATAAGTAAGTCTACGGCTGTCCCAGAATACAGGATTATTGAAGTAACAACATTTTGAATCATAAAACACCTCATTCAAATATATTTTTGAATGTATTCTAACATTAAGCTTTGTAGATGTCAACTTAAAATCCACCAATTAATAATTGCATGTCAATATTTGTATTGTGAAACTAGTTTCAGAAATATATAGTCTTAAAGTATGTCCACTGCCAATGGTTTTTTCAATATTTAAGAGGAAATTTATAATGGTTCATTTCTATAAATTTATAAACGAGTTATATATTTTGTTTAACCAATTATTAACTATTTTTATCAATAATCACTTCATTAATTTGTACTTTTTAATTTTGATTTATTTTTCGTGCATATTTTATATGAATTTAATTCTAATACATTTTAAATAAAAAATACGCAATTTTAATTGGCACTGACCCCCGTAAATGAGAATTAAATAAAAACACCTCCAAGTTGGATTTGGTACAATATAATCAAATGCTCATGGAGGTGGCTTTTTATGGTTAAAAAACGTGTGGAGACGGTGGTATTATTGTCAAGAAAATAGAATAACAAGCTATAAAACTGTCGAAATAGGTGGCTTTTAGGATTTTAACAGAAATCAGTTCTATAATAAATTAAAAATCGTGTTGGTAGAAAAATCGTCTACTTCTACCAACACGATTTTACAAAGAGCCATTACTTACATCTCTTTTTCTCCTGTAAAACTATTGTATCTTGATACTTTAAGGAGTTTCCATCATTCAATCTGTTAACCGTTATTTTTTGGATCTAAACGTAATAACATAGCATTAATGGCGACGATGACTGTTGACACAGACATTAGGATTGCTCCTAATGCAGGGCTTAATGTGATACCAATAGGAGCCAAAATTCCTGCAGCTAGAGGGATAGCTATAAAGTTATAACCAGCTCCCCAAAATAGGTTTTGTTTCATTTTACGAGTTGTTTTGTGTGCTAAATCAATGAATGATCCAATATCTCCTGGATCGGATTGAGTCAATATGACATCAGCTGAATCCAACGCAACTTGAGTTCCAGCACCTATAGCTATACCAACATCTGCTAAGGCAAGAGAAGGAGCATCATTTACACCATCACCTACCATGATAACTTTCTTTCCTTCATCTTTAAGTGTTTTAACTAACTCATATTTGTCTTGTGGAGATTGATTTGATCTATATTCAATCCCTAAATCTACTGCCGCGCCTTGAGCCGCTTTTTCATTATCACCTGTTGCCATAATTGGTCGAATATTGTTCTTTTTAAGAGCTTTAATTAACTCTTTACTCGTTGGTTTTAATTCGTCCCCTAAAGCTACAGCACCAATGGCATCATCATTTTCTACTAAGACACTAAGAGTTGCTCCTTTTGGAGTATCCATATCAAGATTACGTCCATAGGCTTTTTGACTGATTAATTGGTAACGGTGCCCACCTGCTTTACCCTCTACTCCAGAACCGGAAATCACATCAATCGAATCAAAAGATGCTGGACGTATATTTTGCTGCTCGGCGAAACTTATAATTGATTGAGCAATTGGGTGGCTAGATCCTCCTTCAATACCTGCCAATAAGGCAATGATTTCCTCTTTTGTATATTTGTCATTAAGAAGTTTTACATCTAATACTTTAAATTCACCAGTTGTTAAAGTACCCGTTTTATCTAAAATAATCACATCTGCATCTTGAGCTATTTCTAAGGCTTGGCGGTCTTTTACTAGTAAGCCACGGCTAGCTCCTAAGCTTGTGCTACGGGCGGTTACCAATGGAATAGCCAGACCCAATGCGTGCGGACAAGCAATAACTAATGTAGTAATAGTAAATATAACTGCCGTTGGGATATCTCTAATAATCATCCACACTACAAAAGCAATTAGCGCGACAATAACAGCAATATAGAAGAGCCACCCTGCAACCTTTTGAGCAATATTTTCTGCTCTGGAAGGCTGACTTTGAGCTTGGCTGATTAAATTCTGAACTTGAGAGATGAAGGATTGATCACCTGTCTCATTAACTTTAATATAAAGAACCCCTTCTCCATTTGTTGAGCCTCCGATTACTTCATCGCCAGGGCCTTTTTTTACTGCTTTTGACTCCCCAGTTAGAAGAGCTTCATTTAAACGTGATTCGCCACGCTCGATAATCCCGTCTGCTGGCACATTTTCTCCGGCTTGAACACGAATTAAATCACCTACCTTTAAGTCAGCAACTGGTCGTGTTTCAATTGAATCGTCTTCTAATACAACGTGAGCATCTTTCGGCACTAACTTAGCCAATGCTGCTTGTGCGTCTCCTGCTTCTCCAATAGCTTTCATCTCAATCCAGTGACCTAATAGCATGATTAATAGTAATGAAGCAAATTCAAAGAAAAAGTCCATCACGTGTTCACCCGTTACGTAGGTAATGATCACAGCATAAATACTGTATAAATATGAAACACTTATACCTAAAGAAACGAGTGCCATCATTCCAGGTTTTTTTTGTTTAAATTCGTCAACTGCACCTTGATAGAATGGACGTCCGCCATAAATAATTAATATAGTAGATAAAATAGCTACTACAATATCAGAATATGGAAAAGTAAACTGGAATGGTAGTTTAAATCCATGCAAAGGGGAAAAGAACATAATAATGATTCCTAGTGGCAATGACTTTAAGAAAAGTTCCTTAAAGCTTCCGTGATGATGGTGGGCATGCCCTCCCATTGCGCCATGATCCATTTCACTGTGATCCATATTGC
>JAKSUC010000131.1 GCA_024413595.1 Bacteroidales bacterium | reverse complement strand
AATACGATGATATACTAAAAACAGGTGAAACACCGAAAAACCTACAAATAGCCCTAAAGTTTGTAAAGAATAAATTTGATGTATTCTTGTTATCGAATCCTTCAAACACCAAAAGTGCAGACTTCATTATTCGGCAAAAAGGAAAATTATTTTACGTAGAAGGGAAAACATTAAATGGTAAAAATTCATTAGGACATAGATTAGAAAAAGGTGTGCAACAATCAAATAGGATTGCTATAGACATTATTGGGACTAAAGACTTTATGACAATTAAAGCAGAAATTTTTAGATCCTTTATAAAAAATGAGAATTTACAGGAAGTAATGCTGTTTAAAGGCTCTCGGTTAATAAACATAAACCGAGACATTGCCTATTCCAAAGATTTCGACAATACCTTCAAAAAGATATGGAATAAACAAAAATAAAAAGGATTCCTAAAAGAATCCTTTTTTACAAGTAACCTCGCCGTGGCTGGTTACTAACCGGAACTTAATCGGCCTTTGCTCGAATGGTTCAGGGCTTATGCCTTTATGTTGATACATAAGAACATGACAAATATACCATTAAAAACGTAAAAACAAAATATTTACAGCGAATGATTTTGAATGTTTTGTAGAGAAACGATTAATCGCATCTCTACTTTTGACGGTGTATTTTATGAAATCCCGTTAGGGATTTTCCATTGGTAGAATTAATCCATCATGCTCTCTCCTTTTTTAAAATCCATAGGATTTTAGCTTTATGGCTTATTCCTACGGAATGTAATGCAACAGAATATTTGTTTTCTACCAATCACGAATTTTCTCTTATATTTGCACCATCATGAAAGCCGAACAAGAAAATGAATATATCATTTTGCTTGTAAATGAACCTATTCCTGAATATGGCGTGCCCGAATATAAAGGGACAAGCATAAATGTTGCAATTAAGGATTATTACTCATTTACAACAAACCGTGAAAAAGTTGCTGTACTCAAATGGATTACTGCACAACCGCAATTTACTGAGATGAAACGGTTTACCGAAGGAGAAAATAAAATTTTCACCTTGAACGAAAGCGAATACGATGATATACTAAAAACAGGTGAAACACCGAAAAACCTACAAATAGCCCTAAAGTTTGTAAAGAATAAATTTGATGTATTCTTGTTATCGAATCCTTCAAACACCAAAAGTGCAGACTTCATTATTCGGCAAAAAGGAAAATTATTTTACGTAGAAGGGAAAACATTAAATGGTAAAAATTCATTGAATCACTTAATAGAAAAAGGAGGATTACAATCTAATAGAATTGCGATAAACATAGTTGGAACAACTGTAACGAATTATATAAAAGACACTATAAAGAAATCATTTGAACAAAACAACAATCTAACGCAACTATATCTCTTCAAAGGGCAACGATGCATTATAATTGACAGAGATGCCATTTATTCAAAAGATTTCGAGAAGATTTTTACTCGGTTATGGAATAGACGAAAATAAAAAAGGATTCACAAGGAATCCTTTCTGAGTTTTCTTGCCGTGGCCAAAAACTCGCACGAACTTAATCGGCCTTTGCTCGAATGGTTCAGGGCTTTCGCCTTTATGTTGATACATAAGAACAATGCAAATATAGCATTTAAATCAAAAAAAAAATTCTATAGCAGCCAACTTTTTCGTTTATACCAATAGACAACACCTATAGCACACCAAAAACAATAAACTAAAAAAAATGGAATTTTGTGAAAATTGCCCCTTAAAAAACTTGGAATTTTGTGAAAATAGAGCAAAAAAAACATGGAATTTTGTGAAAACCAAACAAAAAAACACTTGGAATTTTGTGAAATTATATAGTTATTTGCTTGATCTAAACGATATAACCTATTAAAAATCAGCGAAATATAAAATTTGTAATTTTTCATTTCTGCCTATAGTGAATGCCTAACGGCATTATTTAGTTTTTTTTATCGGTTTTACAGCAGATAAAATTTCCTCAAGTTCATCTTCTTTATCTAACCCTACGTATAACTCGACAAGCAACTTGCACAGAGTTTTTAAGTCTGTCGGATAATGGTAGTTTATTGCATAGCGTAGAGCCATGTACATAGCACTACTGTTTGTTGTATCAACTTCATATTCTTTCCCGTTATAAGTTATTTTCATATCTTAATGTTTTATATTTTCTACAAACTACCTTAATTTACCACTTTTATTTGTTTTCAATAAATGATGCCTTATTGCACTATTTTATACCATAAGGAGATTGCGGAGAGGCGGCGATGGAGGAGTATGTTTCAAGATATTTTTCAAATGGTTTTACATATTTTTGTAACATTTCATCACATCTATGTTTTGCACTATAGACAAAATTTCTAATATAACAGTATGCCCAATCTTTAGGGCTATCTTCCCAGTTTTGTCTTATATCGCATACATGAAATTGTATTTGCATTGCAGCCGCCCAATTTATATACAAATCTTCAGGATTCGATTTAAAAATATTTGCATGATGAGCATTTTTACACGTTAATATTTGTTGACTATCTACCCAATCTATTTCTATGTAGTTAAGAGAGAATGTGTTGAACTCATTGTTATCTATCATTATAGAACATGCTTGAGCTAATTTATAAGATGATATAATATTGGGAGCTTGTGCATTTTTGCTAAGATTTCTTGTTTTAACATCAATCAACTCAAAATAACCATTTTTATGGAATAAAATGTCAGCAGTATCGTTTTGTTTTTCTTCAAAGATGTTTAGAGGATCCCATTTTTCAGTAGCATCTTTACCTCTACTTAATAAAAAAAGAATAGTAGGCGAATCAAATAGTGCATATCTTTGTTCGGCTGTTATTTTCAATGGATTTTTTAAGTATAGATCATTAAGAAATTCGTATTGCTTATATATATTTTGTGGATATTTATCTTTCAAATAATGATAAACATTTTTCTCAAAAGGTTCACCTGCAGCATGCCCAGATAAAGTTCCGTTAGTATTTTTGTTAGGACGTTCAACGGTTTTCCCAATCATATTTTCAATGAGAAGATCATAGTTAATATTTTCCATATAATAATTTGCTAAATAGTGTTTCTATTGTGATAATATGTTCATTTTTCATATCATCCAAGTACAATTTTACTTCTTCACAGATTTCGTTATGAATGTCTATCTCTGCTTGTAAACTCCATTGAATTTCTCTAAATGGAATTTGACTAATTGGCTTTTCTGAAAATTCTACAATATACCCCTTGACTATTCCACTATGTTTTAACCAATCAAAAATAAAAGTTGAATTTAGATATGCCAGAATGTAGTAAATGTGTTCTTTACAATTATCTTTTGGAATTATACATGTAACATCTTGTAAGGGGAAATACCCATGAGGCGCAATACAAAAACGGAAAAATGCCTTATTAGAGATTCTCTCTTTACAAGGAACAAATATTTTTAAGCATTTTTTTTCAAATAACTTTTGACTTCGTGGGAATACAAATTCCCAATATGGAATTTGCCTATTATATTGATATCTATTGTCAAGTGCTGTTTTGTATTGTATCAAATGTTGTTCTATATTCGGAAAATATTTAAGGAATTTTTCCTTTGGTATATTTTGAGGGACAAAAATGTATTTCGAAAACGATTTATTTCTATATCGACCCAAATCTTTTGCTTTTAACACATTGATTAAAACAGATTTTTCATATTTGTTGAAATTATTATATTCTTCTGTTTGGACGGAAAATGCTTTGTCTAACCCTGAAACCATTCCATTGGCTATATCAACATATTGACCAATTTTATTGTATTTAACCGAATTTATAGGAGTACACGCTTGTTCAAGCTTTTCTATTTTATTTTGAATATTTTCTTCTGCTAAAATCCATCTTTTATCCTCTTCAAATTGTGGAATCTTACTTAAAACGAAACATTTACGACTAATAAGTTCCTCTATTGTTGGCATTGTTTTTCCTTGATATGAGAAAAAATTTATGGTCTTATTTTTATTGGAGAACTTTATAAATTTGAAAACAATTAAAGAGGCTGTTACATTGTCAAATAAAGGTGTTTCTTTGAAATGGTAAATGTCTGTGAAATATCCATTTTGACACATAAAGTTTCTTAATGTTTGTGAGTTTGTTGTATTTAACCAATACTCACTACAAATGAAAATAAGTTCACCTCTATCTTTTAGTTGTATTATACTTTTTAATATAAAAATAAAAAGATAGTCACAAAGACTATTAAAATATTGATTCCATAAATCATTAGTAATCAATTCTTCTTTAAGTTCTTTTTCGATATTTTTCCATCGGATATATGGTGGATTTCCAATAATCACATCATATTTATCCGAAACTGGTGATGAAATAAAACTTCGATAGGAAATGAATGGTTTATATTTTTCTCCTAACGACGTATCAATTTCAAAAGCTGATATATCTTTGAATCCTTGTTCAAGGAGATTCTTTAGAAAAACACCTTCACCACAAGAAGGTTCTAATATTTTTGCTTCTTTTGATTTTGAAATTAAAGAAACCATAAAAGAAGCAATAGTATCTCTTGTGAAATACTGCCCGTATTTAGAAGCTGTTTAAATTTTTCTAAAATATTTTGTTAAGCATCAGAAAACAGAAG
>JAKSUC010000130.1 GCA_024413595.1 Bacteroidales bacterium | reverse complement strand
TATTTGTAGAGCCGTCGTATTGTGATTTTAGAAATTATCTCGGACAACAATAAAATTTTTAACACCTGCGATAGAAGCATCTGCTACCATCTCTGTCCAATCAAAATAATCTAGCAATATTTTAGAATCTTCGCCAACTCCATTTTTTTGAGTTTCATCATTAAAAGTAAGCTTTTCAATAATTAAATAAGCAATACAATTTGCTATAGAATTACTTACAAAATCAGATATAAATCCAACTGCAAAATTTTTACTTGTTTCTTCTGCAACGGCAGTACTTAATAAATATGGTGCAGCCATTGTAATTCCCAATCCGATAGTTACATACTTTCCTGCTTCGTTCATTGTCTTTTGAACATCAGTACGAATTGAGTTGTATTTGCTATTGGCAAATTTATAATTGTCTAATTCTTCGTATGTTGCACCTTTTTTTACGAGTTCAGATATTGTAATTGTTTTTTTATCTGATAGTTTTAATACTTTATCAACAGAATAATCTGTTGTTATTATTACTACTTTGTTTTCAAGAGGAACATAAACTAGAACAGAATTTTCAGTACTGTTAAGTATTTTATAAGCAATATCTTCGGGCTTAAATTTTGCCATATTACAATCACATGTAGCGTCTGTATATGTATCTAAGATATTATTATTGTTGTCTATTATTAAAACTTGTTTGTTTTCTGAATTATATTGTACTCTGATTGGATTAATTCCTGTTGTTTCTTCAATTTCTGTAATCGGATATACTAAAGTAGAAATACTACTTTTTTGATTTAAAATATTATCATTATTAGATTCTATTTCAGTAATATATCCATATCCTTTATTTGTATGAGAATTTTCTGCGTTGGTTTTGTCAGAATAACCATAAATAAAATAATAATCGTATCCTAAACCATCTTTAATTGTGGCAACTGCTCCATAAGATGTTTTGCTTGTTCCGTCTTCTTTGGTATAAAATCCTGAAGGTCTATAATCTTTATAGTCTGCGACTTTTCCATCTGGTAAATAATAATATCTATAACCTGATTCTTTTAATTTATTTACGTAAGTTTCAGAAAGACAAATATAATGAGAATTATTTCGATATGCTTCCGCTCCTTCTTCTTCAAAATTCCATTTAAAAATTCTACTAGGTGGATTTTGGATGTTATCCCATTGAAAATGATAAAGTTCTTCAGCAAAGTTATAATCCATAAGGTTTGCTGTATTTCCTTTTTCGAATGATTGTTCATTAAATGGGTGATGAAGTGAGGCTATTCCGTGTCCAAGTTCGTGAGCTATTGTGCGTTCGCCCGCTCCATGATAGATAAAACCAAAGTTATATCCAAATGGATTGTAACCTGCAACTCCGTCTGTTTCTACACCATCAGGCATAAAAGTGCGAGCCACACAAGCAAAGAGGCTTCGCCTGCGGTAGTTACGTGGATTATGTATAATTGCTTTGGTCATAGTTTTTATGCGTGTACGGATTTTATAAAGGTACTCAATTTTTTGATTAATTACCTCATATTTATTATAGAAATTGCTAAATTTATTACCATTTTTTTTTATCATTTTCATCTGAGCTAAAGATTACTTTTATTAATGCAATTAATATAGCCAATGTAACAGAAATACATATAAAATCTTTCCAAGTTCCAGGATCGTACAATATCACCTCACCATCCATTTCAATTTTATAAACAAGTTGGTAGGAATGATAACCAATCTGACGAGGTCCATTAGCAATACCTTCATCGTACCATATTTTTACAAACGGATAACCGTTTTCTAAAGCATTTTTTATTTTGGAAATTGCCTCTGAATCTTCTACTCCGAATCCGTGGAATTTGTCACTTACTATGTAGAAAGGGCTATCTGGATAAACATTGACAGAAGTATCTAGGGCAACACTAATAACATTAGTTTCTGGATTTATATATTTTAAATACCCTTCATAGATATTACAATGTTCCAATGAAAAATTAGAAGCAATTGTAGCAAGAAAATTCAGAAATAAAAATATTGCTATTCCTATTCCAATTTTTATTAGTGTAGATTTATTCATTTTCATAATTATTGTTCTAAGTTTGCTTCTATAATTACTAATAATTCATCAATAGCTTTTACCATTTCTTTATCTTCTGGTTTAAATGAAATAAAATAATCCTGTTTAAACGACGCCCAGCCTATTTTAAATAAATTTAATTTTCCGCTTAATTCTTTATAATTATTATCCCTTAATTCTATGATATTTTTTATATCAGCTGCGATAATTAACGTTTCCCATACTTTTTTTGTATCTGCATTAACATAAGGATCTATTTTTCCTAACCATTTTTTTAACCACTCATTAACAGGAGCATATTTGGTAGCCAAACTATAACCATCCATTGTAAGTCCCAATATGGTCATAAATTTTTTACCTTTCGACAACGAATGTAATACTTTTAATTCTCCAATACCATAAATAAAAGAAGTTGTAGTAACAACTACGTCAAGACAATTAACCCATGCGTCAGTTCTAATTTTATCAATTACGCTTTGAAATATGAATGCTGGAATAATAACTGTTTTATTTTCCAATGCCTTTTTATTAGAAACATTTGAGAAGAAAAAGTCTGGAACAGTTTCTAATTTTAGCATAATTAAATCTTGATAATCATATATCTCACTTCCATTTTCAAAAGTAGGAAATCCATACATCGAAATATTATATTTGAATTCTATCTTATTATTAATTATCGAAGTGCTATAAGATACAGTATTAGACATATTATCACTCCAAATAAAAACCTTATCGAGTTCAGAATTTAGATTATTTCGTACAGATTGTATTTTAGAAGCGTTAACAGAATTCCATAATTGACACACTGACACTAAATACTGCAAATAATTATCGTTATCTATTCTTGATTTAAACAATTCAAAAAGATTACCATTACTATCACTTTTAAACAACAGATTTAGTACTTTCTTTTTGTCCTCTATATTTGGCGTATATTTTATTAGATTAATAACTATCTTTTCTTCATCGGTGCAACCTAGATATGCTTGAAACAAAAAAACTTTAGAAAAGATTTTCAATATTTCTATACGCTGATCGATAGGAATTCTTAAATATTCTTGATTGGGAAAAATCGTCAAAAAATTAAATAAAGGCGAACTTTCTCCATGCTTTATAAGGGTAGGAATCATACATAAATAATAATCTATTGCTTTATCATATTCACCTTTATTTGGAAAAAGATAATCTTTTAGTAATTTTTCATTTGTATGCTCGTCACTAACAAAATAATCATCATAATATAATTCGTCAAATGATTTTGAAGTAGCTTTAGTATCAATTTTTACATAAGTTGATTGCTTTTCTGGATATAATAATGTAATATTAGCAAGTTCGGAAAAACGATTAGTTTCAAAACGCTCATGATATGCATAAGCACGTCTAAATTTTTCTATAAACATTAATACGCAAATAGGGTCTGGTATTGCAAGAAAAGATTTTAACCAATCGTATTCTCCCTCACTCTCATCCTTACTCCACTTCAACCAAACTCTACTAGGATCTTGAATTTCATTCCATTGAAAATGATATAGTTCTTCACCATCAGAATAATCCATCAAGTTTTTGGTTTTTCCTGAAGTATTTGATTTTTCAAATGCGTGTTCTAGATTTCCAACGCCGAGTCCAAGTTCGTGGGCTATTGTGCGAGGCGAACCTCCATCATATATAAATCCACAATTATAACCACGTGGCATATATCCTGCTACTGATGTTCCAAATGAGTCAAATTTATCTAATACATTATCTACAAAAAACAAATAAAAATCATTGTCATTCATTTTATCATCGTAAGCTTCTAAAACTTTTTTCTGGTCGTCATTAAAAACAGATGTCCATTTTGATCCTCCATGGGTAAAAGTTGTTAAGTCTGGTATTATTACTGGATCAACTATTTGAAATTTAAATGAAGTTACTGATTGATTAAATGTTTTTTTAACTGCTCTAGAAACTTCTTCAACATTTGGAAGGTTAACATTTTGAGTACCATTACTTTTAACTGGAACTAAAAATACGTTATGTATTTTTTGATTATATGTATAAACAAACAACTTTCCAATTCTAACTCCATCTTTATCATACGCATAAATATAGTTTGTATCAGGTTTGTTTGATGCTGTGAAAGCTAATGTGTTATCGTCAATAAGTTTAAGTTTTATACCATAACGATCTTTGAAAACTATGTTTTCTTTGTCACCACCACGATATGTTGAAAAATCAACTTTTACATAGTCGGTTTGTGAGGTTTTGACAGACTTGTAACGAAAATCGTAAGAGCCTGATTTAGGATAATATTCGTTGTTGGCAAAAATACCATGGTCGCCCGACCCAAGATAATCAAAGGCATAAACTTGTTTGTCTGACGGCAAAAAGTTTAGTTGAAAATTAGCAGTTGAGTCTAATTTTCTGTGATAATCGTTTAATAAAATTTGATTACATCCAGTTACTCTAAATTCTTTGATGTACATAGTTTAGATTTTTAGAGAATTATCTGTTTTAATATCACTCCAAATATTCTTTAACTTTTTGAATATCTATTGATAAAAATTCTGATATTTCTTCTATACTATTGCCTAATGACAATAATTTTTTTGCCATTTTTTTATCTTTTTCAACTAATTGATTATCTTTTTCAGCTAATTGATTTTTTTGTTCAACTAATTGATTTTTTTGTTCAATTAATTGATTATCTTTTATTAATAATTGATTATCTTTTTCAACTAATTTATTTTTTTGTTCTACTAATTGTTCTTTTGCTTTATCGAGTTGT